>JBCCEP010000123.1:0-10205 GCA_039030215.1 Pseudomonadota bacterium | reverse complement strand
GATCGAAATCCTCGACACCCGGATCAAGCGTGTCGACCCAGCCAGCGGGAAACTGCGTAACGTCTTTGATACAATCAGCGACAATGCGGCAAATGCAGGTGTCGTCCTCGGAGAGGAACGGCACGCCGCCGATGCGTTTGATCTGCGCTGGGTCGGCGCGTTGACATTCCGCAATGACGAGATCGAGGAGACCGGACTTGGAGCCGGTGTTTTGAATGATCCGGTTGAAAGCGTTGTCTGGCTGGCCCACCGCATGGCCCAATATGGCCAGAGAATTGAACCCGGGCATATCATCCTGTCCGGCAGTTTTATCCGGCCGGTAGAGTGCCCGTCCGGCACAAGGATTCATGCCGATTTTGGCAGCTTTGGCAGCGTGGATATTTCATTTGAATAGGGAGGCCTCTTTTGCCTGCACCGCATAACCCCTTCAAGGCCGCGATAAAGCGCGGCAAACTGCAGCTTGGCTGCTGGCTCGGCCTGGCAGAACCCTATGTAGCTGAAATCAGCGCCAGCGCCGGATTCGACTGGCTGCTGATTGACGCTGAACATGCGCCCAATGACCTCAGATCGATCATAGCGCAGATGCAGGTGATCGCCGCTTCAGACAGTCATTCCGTCGTCCGCCCCCCGATTGGGGAAACCTGGATTATAAAACGCCTGCTGGATGCCGGAGCACAAACCATTCTTGTGCCCATGGTCGAAAGCGCCGAGCAGGCAAAGGCACTGGTCGATGCGATCACCTATCCGCCTCATGGTGTGCGCGGCGTTGGATCAGCGCTTGTTAGGGCATCCGGCTTCGCAGCCATTCCGGATTACCTGCAGACTGCCCGTGATGAAATCTGCCTGCTGGTCCAGGTCGAAAATCGCAAAGGGCTCCAGGCCCTGGACGATATCTTGAAAGTCGACGGAGTCGATGGCGTGTTCATCGGACCTTCTGATCTTGCAGCTGATCTGGGATTCATCGGTCAGGCCGGCGCTCCGGAAGTCCGGCAGGCTGTTCTGGATGCAATGCGCAAGATTGTAGCCGCGGGCAAGGCAGCGGGCATCTTGACACTGGACCAGAAATTGCAATCAGACAGCCTGAAAGAAGGAGCCACTTTCATCGCAACAAATATAGATGTGACATTGTTTGCCCGCAGCATTCGCGAAGCCGCAATTTCGGCCAGGGATCATCTGAAAAAGTAGCCTGCGGCCTTATCCAGCCTCTATCGGACTGCACGCCCAGTTTACTGTGTCGACAGAGGCAAGACGCGCAAATCGAACAAGCTCGGCTTCCAGTTTCGCAGCACGATTTTCAGTCCATTTGACTTTCGGTTCCTGCCAGACATTCAGAACGTTCAACTGCCCATTTGACCGGTCCGCCTTGACCTCGATCCGCCCGACAAACCGGTTTCCCTCCAGGATCGGATAGACATAATAACCCCATACGCGTTTGGCGGCGGGAACAAACATCTCTACCCGATAATCAAAGCCGAACAAACGCGACAGGCGGGTCCGGTTCCGAATGACCGGATCAAACGGGTTCAAGATCCGCAGGCGCGATGTCGGCTCAACGGCTCGTTCAATCCGTTCCTCGATGTCCGGTGGCGCCACGGCGCTGAGCTGGTTGCCGTCCGCGCTCTCCACTTCCACCGGGACAAGCGACCGGCTTGGATTTTCAGCCCAGGCCTTCACTTCCGCGAGATCCACCGCATCCCAGAATCTCTGTACTTCCCCCAGCGATCCGAATCCGAGGCGATCAAGCGCCGACCGGCACAACCAGTCGACCTGCACCGCATCCTCATGTTCAGCAACTCGGACTTCATCGGGAAAGACACGCTCTGCAAGATCGTAATACTTGGTGAAGTTTTTTCGGTGACAGGTCGCCAGTTCGCCGGAATACCAGAGATAGTCCAGCGCCAGCTTGTGTGGCGGTCTGGCCCACATTTCTCTTTCGCCATCAATCTTTGTGTCAAAGGCGTGGGTTGAAAGCGGACCTTCCTGCCTGATTCGATCCATGATTTGCGCGCATCCCTGATCGTCGAGCCTGCTTGAATACCAATCAGAACGCTCGATCATCTCCTTCTTGCGCCGAAACTGGCGTTTCCACATTGGCAGAAATTCCATCGGCAATACCGAGGCATCATGGGTGAAGTGCTCAAAAAGCGCACGGTCTTTCGACATCACCTTGTCGAGTAGATGCTCCCGATAATTCTGGTTTCGGCTCCACAAAATATGATGATGCGCGCGCGAAACGACCTGGATCGTATCAAGCTGGACAAAGCCCAGCTTCCGGATGATCGACATCACATCCAATCGGCCGGTGGGCGTCGCTATTAGCCCCTGGGCTGATAGCCACAACTTCCGCGCATCGCGATTGCTGATCTTCAACGGTGTCAATTTGAATTATCCTGTTCGGCGGTCGAAAATTCTTTCGATGAGGTTTATCATTCCGACACTCAATTCAACATGATTCTGCGAGAAATTCATCAATGAATGCAGAGCAGCAAAAAGATTTCTCAATGCTTCTTTCCAGCCTTGCAGATTCCTTCCGGCGAGAAGAACGTAAGGGCGGAACTGAGGCAGCTACTACGTTGTCGAAGGCCAAAGTCTCAACATTTTCGGTCGCATGATCATGATGAAACCTGAGATCACCCCCTATGATGCCACCTACCGAAAGCAGGTTATCGACCTGAGCATCGACGCATGGACACCGGTAATCGCAAAAACAGAGCATGAAGTTCCGGGCTTTGTTTTTGAAGCCTTTTATCCCGATGGCTGGCTGCGTAGGCACACCAAAGATGTCACCGACCTGCTGGACAAGGAACCAGAAAATATCTGGTTGGCATTTTCAGGAGAGGAACTGGCCGGATTCATCGGTCTGCGCAACCATCCTGAAGATCAGATGGGCGAGATTTATATTATTGCGGTGGCGCCGTCACACCAGCGACAAGGTATAGGTCGACACTTGATGGGATTTGCAGGAGATTTGTTTCGCGATCGGGGCATGAAAATGATGATGGTGGAAACCATTGGCGACGAGGGCCATGCACCGGCGCGCCGCGCCTATGAAGCGTTTGGATTTCAACCTTGGCCCGTCGCCCGGTATTTCAAGGAGCTCTGATGCCTATTTCGAAAGACAACAATCCCATGGGACCCAAACCTCGAATACAGTTAGGATGTCAAATGACAATCTGCAAATTCAGCACTCTTGCATGCGCGAGCCTAGGTACCTTTGCCATATTGACTGCGGCCGCAATCGCCGCATCGCCAAATGTTCAGACGCCCTCACCCGTAATCTATTTGGCGGATAACCTTGATGAAAAGGACCAATTGGGCTGGTGCATCGATACGTTGGGCCGCGGTTTCGCCGAGGAGCTGCAGGCCCATTCCTGCAAGCCAAATGGTGGCGATGTCCAGTTTTCCATTGATGCCGCCAGCCAGCAAATCCGTTCGGTGGAATTTGACGGCAAATGCATGACCCTGAGCGCGCCGGAAAACGGGGCTGTTCCATTCGGATTGAAGGACTGCGTCGCGGACGAACCTTCTCAAAAATATGTCTATGATCAGGCCACCATGCAGATCCGCTTTGCCGGTGACGAGGCAAAATGCGTCTCCGTGGCCGCTCAAAGCCGGAGCGCAGGCCCATTCATGTCACGGGATCTGAAGCTCACACCTTGTGCGGATACGGATGATATTCTGATGAAGTGGGTCGTCCGCGAATAACCATTCGATACAGATGTTAGCGGCCATCTTTCCGAAGAATCTTTTGTATCTTTACTATTGGAAATGCGGTTCACATCAGTGAACCGGCATACGAGCACATCATGATGAAGCTATTTTCCGTCCTGCGAACAACCAGCTTTTTGCTGGTTCTGTCAATTTCCTTGTTGACGACAACGATAGGGTTCGGGGTATGGGCAATTTCATTGACCGCACAAGTAACCGCCGTGACTGCAAGTGCCGCGGCGGCGGCCATCGCAAATCGAAAGGCAATCGCCGCGGCGATCATGCGCACCAAGGCCAAGGCCCGGTTAAGAAGGGTGATGGTAGCTGTTCCAATCGCCGGTCTGGCGGCTGCAGCTATTTTTGAACATCAGGACTATCTGGAATGGAAGGAGGACAATCCCGACGGTGACCCTGAAACCTATGGCTGCGAGGTCAGCGCATTGTCAGCAGAAATCGTGGATGACGTATTGCAGGATCTGCCCGAAAATATCCGGCCATCCCGTGATTTGGTTCTTTCGCAAGTACCCGAATGTGAAATGTCCGCAGAATAATGCTGGCCCGGTATTGGCAACTATTCTACGCTCGTCATTTCCATTTGATCCGGGAGGAACAGGATGACAGATCCAAAACCTGATCAGATTATGCAAATCGCAATCGGTTACGGCGTTTCCAAGGCATTGCTTTCAGCCGTTGGTCTGGGCCTCTTCACCCATTTTGCCGACGGCCCCAGGACACTGGACGAATTGATCAGTAAATACAGCCTGCAGGAAAGACCGGCCGTCGACTGGCTCGATATGTTGGTCTCGGTCGGACTGCTTGATCGCAAGGGCAATGGCAAAACTGCGCAATATCAAAATACCGATGCCAGCGCAGCCTATCTGAATAAGAACAAATCCGGTTACATCGGCGGAATTATCGAGTTGTGGGACCAGCGAAACTATCGTTTCTGGTCCGACCTCACCGAAGCCTTGCAGACCGGCGAGGCACAGAACGAGACCAAGAACTCTGGCGCCTCTTTCTTTGAAACGCTCTATTCAGAAACCACCAGGCTGGAAGCCTTCATGGATGCAATGAACGGTTCATCGATCCGCAACTTCGAGACCTTCGCCAAGAAGTTTCCCTTCGAAAACTATACCACCCTTTGTGATATTGGTGGTGCGGATGCCCTGTTGTCGCGCAATGTTGCTGCGGTCCATCCGCATCTGCACTGCAAGAGTTTCGACCTTCCTGTCGTGACCGAAATTGCTTCCCGCAAGATCAAAGCAGCCAGGTTTTCAGACCGGATAGAAGCGGTTTCAGGTGACTTTTTTTCTGACGCATTACCCAAGGCAGACGTCATCACCATGGGCATGATCCTCCATGACTGGAACCTCGAAAAAAAGAAACAGCTTGTTCAAAAGGCCTATGAAGCGCTGCCGGAGGGCGGCGCCTTTGTCGCGATCGAGGCACTTATCGATGATGATCGGCGCACCAACACCTTTGGCCTGTTCATGTCGCTTACCATGTTAATGGAATTTGGGGACGCGTTTGACTTCACAAATGCCGAATTCGTCGAATGGTGCAAGGAGGCTGGATTCAGCCGCTTCGAACTGATCCCGCTCGAAGGTCCGTCCAGCGCTGCGGTCGCCTACAAGTAATATCTTGTCCGGCCCGGAAACCGGGCAGGAATTGATTTTTGGGCAAAGGAATTACAGCAGATTCTGGAATACGGTTCGTAACTCCCTGCTGGAGCGCTGGCCCTGGAGAACGTTCTTCAAAACGCCATTCTTGTTGAACAAGAGTAGGGTCACGTGCTGCACACCATGCTCGCTGGCAAATGCCAAGCCCTCGGCTGTTCGGATATCTGCCACCACATAGTCGAGTTCGCCCTCACCGAAATTCTTTAGGGCCGAGCGGGTCTCCTTCTGCAGTGCCCGGCACATCGGACATTGCGGATCGTGGATTTGCACGACGGTCGGAATACCATTGCTGATCCGTGAAAGATCATGTTCGTGCATTTCACCTTCGATGTAACGCACAAGCGCAAAGCCAGATACGCCGATAACCGAGGCAGCAATCGCGCCATTACGAAGCAATCGGAGCGCGCCCCTTCGACCGGTCTCGATTGATTCCGCGGCGTTTGAACCTCTCGCCCTTTGTTTCTTGTTTGTCGGTGACTTCTTGGTTCTTGAATTTCTCTTCATGATAATATCCTTGAAATCTCGCCTTGTTGCTCAGCGCTACAGGTTTTTCAAATGACCAAAATCGGAGCGTCCGCCCGAACCCGATCGTAGAGGTCGATCACATCCTGATTGACCAGCCGGACACAGCCGCTGGACACCGCCTTGCCAATCGAATTTGGTTGATTGGTGCCATGCAGCCGATACAGCGTGTCCTCATTGCCCTGAAAAATGTACAGGGCCCGGGCGCCAAGTGGATTGTCCAGGCCCGGCTCCATGCCGCCATTGCGCACGCTCCATTTTTCAAGTTGCGGTTCACGCGCAATCATTTCGTCAGGTGGCGTCCAGGTCGGCCAGGCCCGTTTCCAGGCAATCCTGGCCCGTCCGGCCCACTCAAAACCCTGCCGGCCCAACCCGACACCATAGCGCATTGCCCGGTTCCCCGGTTCCACGAGGTAGAGGTAGAAGTTCCGGGTATCGACCACGACCGAACCCGGCTTTTCATTCGATACATAGTTGACCTGGCGCCGTCTGAATTGCGGCGGCAAATCCTTTGGGTCGATCGCCGGCAGCGGAAACTGTTCCTCTGGCCTCGGTCCGTACATCAATCCTAAACTGTTCTGCACCGGATTGTAGATCGGCGGAGAATAGTTCATGACCGGCATTGAGGCGCAGCCACCCAGCGTTAGTCCGCCCAGGGCGGCACCCGCTTGCAGGAAACTGCGTCGCGTCATCAATTTTTGCATTTCCATGTTCCTCGGATGGCCGGGTTACAGAACGACGACCGGCGTTCCCAGGGGAACACGATTGTACAGATCAATGACATGATCATTGATCATCCGGATGCAGCCATTGGAGACCGATTGCCCGATTGATGACGGCTGCGTGGTTCCATGAATGCGGTAATAGGTGTCCCGGTTTCCCTTGTAGAGATACAGGGCGCGGGCACCCAGCGGATTGTTAATCCCGCCCGGTACACCCCCGGCAAAACGGGCATATTTCTCCGGCTCCCGCCGGATCATGTTCTGCGTCGGTGTCCAGCTTGGCCATTCAGCCTTGCGCTCGATTGTTGCCGATCCCTTGAAGGCCAGTCCAGCCCGGCCAACGCCAACACCATAGCGCCTTGCCATGCCCGGTCTGTTGACCAGATAGAGGAAGTGATTTGCCGGATCGACGATGATTGTACCGGTCCGATATCTCCCCGGATAAAAAATCGTCTGGGGCTGGTATTTGCGATCCAGTCTGAAGTTCTTGTTGAACTTGGCACTATGGTGCGCGATTGCCGGAGTGCTCAATGAGACTCCAACCAGCGAGATGCCGCCGGCAAGCAGATTTCTTCTTGTAAACAAGGGTATTCTCCTGAATTTCCATCAATTGTCAGAAGGAGCGGTCAACGCTCCCAGGCTAAAGGATGAAATTCAGGATTTTGGAGGGCCCAGATCCACCAGGCTGGCGATTGAATTGTGGGCGTCTGCCAGATTCCACTCGTGCTTCTTTGCAGTGTCGCCCACCGCTAGTAATCCAAGCGGCAACAATGCCTTGCAGTCCAGTTTGCAGAATGTCGGTATGTTGTCGATTATCCTGCTGTCTTCGCAGCAATCTGACTGGCTGGTCTCGATTTCGACCAGAGTCTGGATTTCGACAGATGACGTTTCAAATTCGGCAAGGTCGACATTGCCAATTGCAATCCCTTGCAAGGCACCGACGACAATAAAACTGATTACAAGCAAGATTCGAAACATGGGTCGACGAATTAAACAAAAGTTCTTACCGATTTAATACCTCCCCTATCACACTCGCGTGAGTCGGGTTTTCAATTTTTTTCACAAAACTTTGTTCAGCTCGGTCATTTTGAAAACACCGGAAAAGCATAGACTGGCAGAGTTGCCGGAATTAAGCTGTGACCATGAAGCGTGCATTTCAACTTCTGTTTCTAGCCCTATTCGTTGTGATTTCCACAATCGCAATCCATGACAACGCAAATGCGTCTGAAGTGGAATGGACACAGTCCACCTCAAAGGAAATCGACGGCGAATGTGCATGCAAGGCAAGTATGAGCACACTGAACCTGGTTTGCGGTGTGACATTGGCGCTGTTAGATGAGGCACAACTTGCTTCCTTGTTGCGCCCCTCCTCCAGGCTTGACCCTTCCCTGGTGGCAAACAGCGATCTTGACCTTGTGTGGAAACTGAAGCGCCCTCCCCGATCCTGACAATCTGTTGAAGAGTTGCTCGCATGTTCGCGTTCAGCGGGTCGAAATCCGCTGCTGCGCCGTGCCGGGCAATTCTTCGATCAATCCGAAAATCCAAATAGCCAATTTTGAGGAGCGCGTTTGTGCATCGTCTCCTCCAAACGCGGAATTGAAAATGACCAAAATAGCTTCATTAGTCTCGTCTTTTACCGATAAAATGGGTCTAGCCAGAAGTGTTGTACGTTCCACCAAAACCAATCGGAATTGCTTGCACGCGTTCACGGCACTTTGCCTGCTGGTTGCTTATCCGCTGCCTGCACATCCGTTCAATCTGGTAAGCAAGATCACGAGTGCGCCGGTCTTTGCCAATGGCACGGTGAAAGATATTCGCACAGGAATAAACATCTTCCTGCAGAGTTCAGATGCACCCAATGATCAATTTCTCGATCCGGCAGTAGTTGGCTACGGTCTGAAACCGGCAGGCCGCATGGAAATTGAACTTCTTTCCGGCTTTGAACGTGATCCAAAGATCCCGCTCGATCCAACGACGATTCTCCTGGTTGCCGGCACACCGCAACAGGCGATCACCAGCAAATTGGCGGGATACACGGTAACGGAGGGGAAAAATCCGAATACCTTTGTCATCACGCCTTCAAAACCCGAAGGCATGCCGCCGGAGAACCTGGTCGCCGCTGCTCCTGCCGCACAACAGGATCCGATCCCTCAGAAAGGCATCAAGATCATTCATATCGGTCGAAACTTGGCATTCACCAATCGTGGGGATACCGGAGAAATCGCGGTCCGAATTTTTGATGAAAACGGCTCGCTGGAAGTACAAGGAAGCAGCACGATAGACTTTCTGCAGACGCCACGCCCGCAGATTTTTCCGACCAACATTCCTGATGGCAAGCGAAACCGTAACTGGCAGCGCGTGAAGGCAGGAGAGGTCGCTGGCGTTTCCCTAAATACCCTGCCTCTTTCTTTCCTGTTGTTCGACAGAAATGAGGATTATGGCAACAAGGGGCTTGATGGCGTCGGCGTTCTGTCTAAGCACCACATCGAGGAACTGGAGTTCGAAGTCCCGGCCCCCCTGAGCCGATTTAACGGCGGCCTCCTGCTTATGGACAAAAATGGGGATGGACTGCTCGATCCCGCAACCGATGCCATTATTGGCGGTATCAAGGAACATGGCCCGATCAATTCCGCCAGCGGTTATGTGGTCTCACCGGCACGCAACAACCAACCCTACCTATCACGCCCGACCGGCCTGATTGATCCGAAAGCAGCAAAGCGTCCGGGCGGGTCCATCCTGGATGTGTTCTATGTCGCCGGAGAAACGCGTGGTACATTTCAACTGACATTCTCATTGTTAGAGGACCTGGACGATCCTGGTAGTGGCGACGGCAGTAGCTATACCTATACGATATTGGTTGAGTAGGGATTGAGCATTCCCTGGCACCTAAACCGCGACATTACTCAGCACCGTTGATCCCGGCATCAGGTGAAACCCAATATCGTTACAGGTTGCAACGGATTCACCTGACAATCTGCCAATCATCTTTTCGGCGGCAACCTGGCCTAGTTTCAGGTGGGATACGTGGATCGAGGTCAGGCGTTTGTGCAATACCGAGGCAATTGGCAAATCTCCCCATCCGGCAATGCCGATGTCTTCGGGTATGCGCATCCCTCTTGACGTGCAGAATTGCAGCCCCCCGAAAGCCATTGAATCATTCTGGTAGAACACACATTCCAGATCCTGGGATGTCGAAAGCAACTGCTCGGTGCCATAAAACCCCGGATAGAAGCTTGCCGTATCGTGCAGGCACAACTGCCTGCGCACATTCCCTCCCCCATCTTCGACCGCTTTCGTGAAGCCGTCCAACCGTGCTGTCGCTGCATTTGCGGTGTCGTGGGAGGTTCCAACATAACCAAGCGACCGATAACCAAGGCTGATCAGATACCGGCCCATTTCAAAGCCGGAATCAAAGTGATTGATGCCGACACTAACATCAAGCGGGCTCGAATTCAGATCCCAGATCTCGACAATCGGCAGGCCGGAATTGCGAAGCATCTCCAGCGAGCGGGATGAATGCGAGCGGCCGGTGAGAATGAGCCCTGCCGGTTGCCATGACAGGACCGTCCTTATC
>JBCCEP010000122.1:0-10222 GCA_039030215.1 Pseudomonadota bacterium | reverse complement strand
CCTTTCGCCGTCGCAAATTAATGCTATTTGCCAAGGTTGCCATTCCTGGTTTAATTCGGAAGTGACCGACGACGGAAAATTGCCGTCGATATCGATAGTTGGGAGAATTTTTCAGGTGAGTCGCAGAATATTTATTTCGGCCGTACTGCTGTTCGGAACTTTTACGTTCGCTTATGGAGATCCCTCCTTGGAGTGTAGCGACAACAGCAATCAAGTTGAGATTGGCAATTGTGTCGCCGAAGCATTGTCCAGAGTTGATCAGTCGATTGAGATTGCTCTTGGCATTGCTCGAAACTCGGCCAAGGAACTCGACAAGGTTACCGACCGAAAAGTCGCGGAGCCGGCCCTTGAAACCTCGCAAGCCGCATGGACTTCTTTCCGAGATCAGCAGTGTGAATATATCGGCGCAACATACGGAGGGGGATCCGGCACAGGTATCGCGATAGATTCCTGTCGAATTGAACTCGGTCGATCGCGCGTTGATGAACTATTGAATTCCGCACAATAGGTGTGATTGCGCGCAACCTATGTCTGTTTTGGGGAAGCGGACATTAATGGCGTTGCGGTTGCCAAAACTTGCCACGCCGACCCACTAATCACTTGTCCGACAACTGTTTTCCTATTCAATTTCAGCGCTGTATGTTGACCTCATTTTGGGTCATAGAACTTGAGCTGATGACGGCAATCGAGACAGCAATTGCAATTCCGAGGTAAAAGCTTGCATCCAGGGTCCACAATGTCACAACCAGCCCAATCAGGAAGGGCCCGATCGTCTGACCAGTTGCGATCGCCATGGCATTTGCAGACATGAACAATCCCTTGTTCCCGGCCGGTGTGTTGCGGCCCAGAACGGATTGTGTCAGCGGAAACAGCAACCCATGGGCAACACCAAACAACAAGGCTGACAATCCGAACAGGATGTAACCCTTAGCGTGCAAAGCAAGCATCATGCTGGCCGCATAGAGACTTGCGGCCAAAACACAAAGATTTCGTTCTCCCATCTTCTCCGCAACTTGATTCATGAAAGGCGCGGTGGTCGCTATGGCAGCAGCCATGATCAATGGGATGGTTCCCAGCAAGCTACCGCTCGTAATCCCGGATCTGATCGCGGCCTCGGGCATGAATGAGAAGAAACATCCAAACAACAGAATGAATAAACCGATTATCAAAACATACTGCGTCCGAACCGCCGGTTTTCTCACGGCGTTGAACAAGTCCCACAGGTTTGACCGGCCAGAACTTCTGCCGGCGGAAAACAGTCGCTGATCAAGCTGGACATAAACGAAAACAGCAACCGGCAATGCGGTCAATCCCATCAGGAATACCAGACGCCAATGCAATTCGATCAGAATGCCCGAAATGAACGGATATACGCAGAGGCTAATTCCGATAACGGCTGCATTGCGTCCCATCGCCTTGCGAATCTCGTTACCTGTTGCCACGGAGGCAATGATCACCAGCGCGAGCAATTCGAGCGCTGCAGCACCTACGCCTTGGAGCAATCGCAGCGAAACCAGCATCATAAAGGAGTTGGCAAGAACACAGGCTGCAGCGTTGATGCCGTATAACAAGAGTGAACAGATCACGGTTGGTTTCAGGCCGAACCGATCAGCAATAAATCCGATCAGCGGCGTAAGAACGACAGCCGGCGCGATGAAGAAGCCAATCACCCAAGCCGCTTGGGCAGGTGAGATGCCTAAATCATCACTCAGGAATGGTAGCGCGGGAACCACACTTGCCGCCCCCATGACAGCGATTGCAGTCAACAAATAAGCGCAAATGAGAGCGTTTCGTTGGATGTTCGGCCGCTCCAGGCCGCCAATTACCGACGCGGTCAAATTCATTTCCCCTGACCAGATATTCGGTTGGATTAAGGATGTGTGGTATGGATTTTCGACTTGCATTGACGCCGGAACATGGTTCCGGCGTCAATTCCCGGATCACTCGGTTACGAGCTTGTAAAGCCTCTCATCCCACAGGCTTCCGGTGAGCATGTTCGGAACGAATTGCGCGTCATCATTGACCCCACCTTCAGGCACGATACCAGACAATTCATTGCGAAAACGCTTTTTGTCCGGATGAACCTGATGGGCTTCTTGGGAGGCGGAGCTATCCCACATTTCCACCACGCTCATATGGTTGCTCCGATTGTTCTGGGTCAGCACATCATAACGCATATTGCCGTCATGGCCGCGGCTGAATTCCGCCAGACCAACCAGCATTTCATTGCCGCAGGGGCCCGCCGGATCGATCTGGCGCTCACAAGGTGCAAACTGTTCAGGTGGTATGATGTCGGCATGGGTGACCACGTAAATGGTCGAATCCGTACCGGCAGGAACATCAGCCGGATTGGCCGCGGTCAATCCCACATGCGGGCGTTCGTCATAGGGTGCATACAGCATTGGCTCAAGTGCACTACGATAGGCCAGCGTATGTGCCACCGCAGCGTGCGCGGCGCGGTCTTCTGGTGTCGCCCAGGCCTCAAGCACGACAAAATGATTATCCTGTCCGATGCGTTGCAGGCCTTCAAATTTAATATTGCCCTTTTCGCCGGAACTGTCCTTTGCCTGCTTCTGGATCAGTGCAAGCGCGTCACCAGCCTTGTTGGCATCGACTTCGATATAGGTCACGATAAATGTCGGATTATCCGAAAGGACCGTACCGTCCTTCAAGGTGACATCTGCAATAGACGGCCCGGCACCGATCGCCAGTAGTGCTGCAACTGCCATGCCCCGAAGCGGGCTGGTTATTGATGATAGCATGTTTTCCTCCTTGGGTTTTCGATGGTAGCGTCTTGCATCAGGCGGCCTCGCGGCTTGCAACCAGGTCACCTGCCTGCGGCTTCAATGCGGCCAATTCCGCATAAAGATCTTCTTTCTGTTGAGCGTTCAGCGGCGTCAGTGGCGCAAAGGTTCTGCACCAGCTCTCATCGCCAGACTTCCAGGCTTCAATCTGCTTCAGAGCTGCGCTGAGCGGGAATTTGGCAATCGTCAGGCGAACAGCCGCCAAGGTGGCTTGTAAATCATCAGCATGTTCGCCGCTTGCCTCTAATGTCGCCCTGGCCAATGATGCAGATGCGTTCGTCGTCGCCGATATCACACCGGCACAACCCTTTTGCAGACAGTCTCGCAACACCCCTTCATTTGAGGGAAATACATCGAAATCATCTGCAGCTTCTGCAAATGCCAGAGAGCCGGCATAATCCCCAGAACTGTCTTTCAAGCCTGCAATTACCGGACCGAATTCAGTCTTCAACCTTTGGATCAAGGGTATGGAAATTGGCGTCATCGACATTTGCGGAAAGTGATAGAGATAGATCCGCAGTTTCGCTGAACCGACCTGTTCAATCAGCCGGGCGTAATAGGCAAACAGGCCATCATCCGGTACATTCTTCAGGTAGAAAGGCGGCAATACCAGAACACTGTTATAACCAGCTTCCAGGCAGGCGCGCGTCAGATCAACGGCGTCATCTGCTGCACAGGAACCAGTCCCGAAAATCACCCGATCCGCATCGAGCCCCGCCTTGGCAAATTCGCCCGGCATTGCAAGGCGCGATTTTGTCGGCAGTGAATTGCCTTCTCCTGTCGTCCCGGCAGGTGCAACGCCATCGAGGCCTTCCTGGATCAGGCGTTTACAATAGGTGATGAGTTTCTGAATGTCCGGCGTTCCGTCATTGGCAACCGGTGTGATTGCAGCAGCATAGACGCCGCTTCTTGCTTTGCTCATTTGTTTTACTCCGCAGCTTGTGCAATGCGTTCAACGCCGCGCGCTTTAACCACGACCTTGATTGCATCATCGATTCTGTCTTTGGCGTATCGGATTGCCGTGGGCAGATCTTCCAGGGCAAAAGTATGCGTATGGATCAACTTGGCATCGAAAGCCTTGTCGGCCATTAGCGCCATGGCGCGGTGGGTCGCGCTTTTTCCTTCGCCTCGTATTCCGTAAAGATACATGTTGTTTTGCACCGCATAGGGCAGATCAACCTTGGTCGGCTCATGCGGAAATGCAGCAAGGCAAATCTTGCCACCGCGATTGGTCATGTTGATCGCATCATTGATGGCAACTTCGGTGCCGGCGCACTCAACAACGTAGTCAGTTCCTCTTTGACCGACGATTTTCTTGACCGCTTCAACCGTATTTTCTTCGCGGACATTGATGACATGGTCAGCGCCAAGCTTCTTGCCGATTTCCAGTCTGGATGGCCGCGTTCCGGTGAGGATCACCGGTGAAGCCCCGAGCGATTTGGCAACCGCGACCGCCAGTAATCCGATCGCGCCAGGACCGGTCACGACAACGCTTTCACCCGCAACAAGCCCCCCCAATTCGGTCAGCCCATACATCGAGGTGCCGGCGGTAACGACCAGCGTTGCCTCTTCATCCGACATGTCGTCGGGTACCTTGATCATGGTGTTGATATTGTTCACCACATATTCGGCAAACCCACCGTCTGTGGTAAAGCCATTTGCACGATGGCCTTTGTCGTGTTCGCCATAATTCAGGCCGTAATTGTGGCAACTGGTATACATGCCAGCACGGCAACGCTTGCACTGACCGCACCCCGCGTGGATTTCCACGGTAACCCGATCGCCGATTTCGAACTCGTCGACACCGTCACCGAGCGCAACAACCGTACCCATATATTCATGGCCAGGCGTGAAATTCTTGTTGAATGGCTTCCCGCCCTGAACCAGCGCCGGCGAACCATAATGCATGATTTCCAGGTCCGTCGCACAAATCGCCACCGCATCGACGCGAACAAGCGCTTCGGCCTTTCCAGGCTTCTGAACCGGTTTTTCGGTCAAAATCAGTTCGTCTGGATTTCCAATGACCCAGGCTTTCATGGTCGAAGGAATTGGAAAATCTGCTGAGGTTTTCATTTTATTTCCTGCCATGTAAATTTTAAATTCTCGATTATCGATAATATATATTAGCAAAGAAATGGAGTCAACATTATCGATAATTTATTTTATTGCAGAGATGAATTCCCCGACAACTTCATTAGGAATCCCGACATAGATCTGATCCATCACGCGCTTTGTCGCAATTTTGAAGCTCGCAATGTCAATTTCCGAACGCGGTACGATCTCGATCGATTCCAGCTTGAGAATGTCTCGAGCCTCCAGATCCTCTTCGGAGCTTACCTGCCACTGGTATTGTGTTGCATATGAAGAGGCATTCATGACGGCTTCTTGGGCCTGTCCGTCGAGCGAAACAAACGCATTTGCATTCATGACAAAAAGCGCAACGCCGTTAATGTGCCCGGTCTCACTGATATGGGGTTGAAACTTGTGCATGCCGAAGCGCACAAGATTGGTCAGCGGATTTTCCTGGCCGTCTACCTCGCCACTCTCAACTGCTGCGACGAGCTCCTTAACATCGGTAACGACCGGGGTAAGCCCCATGCACTGGAGCGTGTTCTGGTAAAACCGATTGTTGAGCGTCCTGATCGACAGTCCGCGGCAATCTGCCGGTCCAAGAATTGGTCTCTTGCTATTGGTTAGATGACGCATGCCATTATCCCAAAATCCGAGCAGTTTCATTTCTGTTTTTTGTTCAAAAGCTGACTTCAGAATTTCACCGGCACCAGCGTGAAGCGCGGCTACGATTTTCTCTCTGTCGTCAACAAGAAAGGGAACATCGAGCAGGCCGAGTTCATTGACACGTTCCGTCATGTATCCGCTGGCCATGTAACACATGTCAAAAGCACCCGATTCCACGCCGGCAAAGAGATCCTGCGCAGCAATACCATCTGCTGTCACATCAAATTGCTGATCGATCTGAAAGCGCGGATCGATTTCAAGTAGTTTGTCAATAAATGCAATCAGAGCTTTGGTATGGACGGATTGCGCGCCCTGATAGCCGCCGATTTTGAGTTTCATCATTGCTGATATCCTTGGAGGTTTCCCCAGGTGCAAAACACCCGGGGAACCAAGGCCGCTTAATTCGAGGCCAGATTTCTCACGAGATTGCCATATTCTTCCGACTGCTTGAGACGAACGGCATCATATGCCTCGCCGTCCATGAATTCGGTATTCTCGCCGAGTTTCCCGAGCATGCGTTTGTAGGTCTTGTCTTCCTGCATCTCTGCAAAGGCCGCACGCAGTTTCGCCAGTGCTTCTTCCGGAACACCGGCAGGCGCCAAGACGACACGATGCATGATTCCCATCTCGCCGACGTCGGGAATTCCGACTTCATCGGTGGTCGGGACACCTTCGATGGTCGTGTTCGGGGAGACCGAGACGAGCGGTGTTACATTTTCTGCCTGGCTGTCGATAACGGAGTTAAATGCCATGGACACATCTACGTCTCCAGCCAGAAGCGCCTGCAAAGCCGGGCCGCCACCCTTGTGCGGAACCAGTGTCGGTCTTGCTCCTGCCTTGCTGAACAGCATTGCGCCAGGAACCATGAAAGCGCCCCAGTTTCCCGAATGGCCAAAACGCAGCTTTCCGGGATTCTCCTTGGCATAACTAAGGATGGAATCAATATCCGCAAACTCGCTGTCTTTTTTCACGATGACAGACGGAGCAGCATAATTTGTGCGCGCTACCGTGACGAAGTCCTCGTTTGGATCATAGGGCAGTTTTGAAACATGCTGCTGCAGCTGATCAATGAAGTTATGGGTAAACAGGATCGTATAGCCATCCGCTGCTGCATTGGCAGCCGCTGCAGTTCCGGTCTGACCTGAAGCACCAGGCATCAATTTCACAATGACAGGCTGTCCCAGATAGCTGGGCAGTATGCTTGAAATGACACGCGCATTCAGATCATGAGATCCGCCGGCACCAAGCGGAATGATCATGGTGACCGGTTTCTCCGGATATTCTGCCAATGCCGATACGGTCAATGCAGAGACCGCAATTGCGCTGGCAAAAATGCTTTTGCAGATTGATGATAAGGGTTTCATTTTATCCTCCTTTGGTTGGAACATTTCGTGCACGCGGCTTCGCGCCAGGCCGTCCCTTCGCGCCGGCGAAGAGATGGTTTTTGAAAACGAAGAACAGGAGCACTGGGATCAAAGCCAGCAAAGCCAGGGTGACAGGGCGTTCGTTGACGATGTAGTTGAACATGTCACCCTGAGAAAGAAGCAGGGTCTGGCCGATGGCATATTCAAGCGGCGGCGCCAGAATGAAACCCATGACCAGCGGGGTGACATCAAATTTCAGCTTGCGGGCGCCATAGCCGAACAGGCCGAAAACAACGAGAAATACCAGATCCATAGGGTTGGACCGGTAGACATAGGTACCGGCGACGGCAAAGATCAGCGTAAGGGGAACCAGATAGGCGCGCGGAATGGCAACGACGCGCGCAAATACCGGGATCATGATCCAACCAAGGACCAGCAGCAGCAGGCAGGCAATCACCATCGAGCCAAGCAGGGCATAGACAATGGGACCTTGATCAGCAAACAGTTGCGGACCGGGGCGCAGGCCCTGGGCGACGAAGGCACCAAGGAGGATTGCAGTAATGTTGTCGCCGGGAATACCTAATGTAAGTAGGGGCACCATGGTTGGACCGTTGACCGCATTGTTGGCTGCCTCCGGCGCTGCTATGCCATCAAGATCGCCCTTGCCGAATGTCTCGGGATCAGGCGCTGCTTTCTGGGCGGCTGCATAGCCCATAAAGGCCGCCACCACCTGACCGACCCCGGGGATTGCGCCAATGGCGCCACCCATGAAGGTGGAGCGGAGAATGGTACGCCTTGAACGCTTCAACTCTTGCCATGAAAGCGGATCGCCTTCGGGCTTGTTTACTTTCGCCGCAGCGCTTATCCGTGATTCCACCGCCAGCAATATCTCTGGAATTGCGAACAGTCCGATCAGCATCGGCAGGAGATCAATTCCTGCCTGCACTGCAAAAATATCAAACGTAAATCGATTGACGGCACCGATCGGATCTTGACCGACCAGTGAAAGGAACATGCCGATTGCCAGCATGACCATGCCCTTTGCAAGCGAACCGCTTGCGGTGGTCGCAATGATCGCCATCGAAAGAGCCAAAACCACGGCAAGTTCCGGCGGCCCGATTCTCATCGCGATCAATGCGATCGGCCCGATCAGGAAAATTGTCAGAATACTCGAAGTCGCATCGCCAAAAACCGATGCATAAAGCGCCATGTCCAACGCCTTGCGGCTCTTGCCCTTTTTAGCCAGCGCAGGACCGTCAAATGTGGTTGCAACCGACGCGCCGGTGCCAGGAATGCCAACAAGAATTGCGGGAATGGAACCGCCATAGATGCCGCCCTTGTAGACACCGACCAGGAAAGGAATGCCCACAAGCGGATCAAGAAAAAATGAAATGGGCAACAATACGGCCATTGCCATAACCGTCGTAAAGCCTGGTAGCGAACCCACCAATATTCCCAGAATCAGCCCGACACCTGTCATTAGCAACGTGTCGAAGCGAAGTATCAGCAATAATCCTTCAAAAAGTTCCTGAAGCATTTCATCCTCCGATCAACTGGTAGGGAAATGGCGGCAACGACACATGCAGAAGACGCGTGAAAATCAAGAAAACTGCGCTGGGCACGACAATGGCCACCAGACCGATCTTGAATGGGTTGCGTGCGCCGAGAAACAGGCTGAGCATGATGATAACGACTGCGCTTGAGGCAACAAATCCCAGCCAGACGAGCGCCAGCGTATAGGCAAGCGCTGCTCCAAGCGTAACCAGCACTCGGACGTAAGCGCCTTGTGGTGTCTTTTCTGTTTCAGGCTTTGGCGGAGTGATGAAGGAGTCCACCAACATCCAGATGCTGGTGAGCATCCAAAGCGCAGTCACCACATGTGGAAAGAACTCCGGATTGAGCCCCTCCGACTCCATTCCGAAGATCGCCGGCGGCTTTTCAACCTGGTTCGGAACCAGCGCAAACATGGCGATTGCCGTTGCAAGGCTAACAAGACTGAACCATGTGATCGCGGACATACGATCCGTCAATTTATCCAACATCTGGTTCCTCCCTGCTAATGCCCTTGCGGGAACATCTCGCCCGCGCCTCCTGGAAATCTCTGGCAGGTCATATATAATAGATTATCGATAATCGCAAATTAAATTTTCGTTCTGGTTCTCGATTTTTCGATATAATCGATTAAGTAGAATCGGTGTGGGCTGAATTTCAGCGTTTTTGAGACTTATCAGGAGAACTAAATTTTATGGTTGAAACACCATTATTGAGCCGCTCGTCTTTAGCAGATCAGATCCGGGATCATCTTCTTTCCCAGATTGTCAGAGGTGATCTTGAACCTGGGGAAAGACTTGTTGAACTGAAAATCGCTGGCGAAATGGAAACCAGCCAGGCACCGGTGCGTGAAGCAATCCGTCAGCTTGAAACGCTGGGAGTGGTGGAGTCGCTTCGTAACAAGGGTGCACGGGTGAAAGTGATTTCGGAGAAGGAACTTCGCGAGCTTTATGACGTTCGGGCGCAAATCGAAGGTTATGCAAGTGAAGTGGCCGCAACAAACGACGTACCGCTGAAAACCAAACTGGAGGAAGAAGTCCGGAACATGCGAGCTGCAGCTCGGGCAAAGGATTCGCTCGGCTTTGCAGACTATAACTCCAATTTCCATCGGATTATCCTCGAGGCAACTGGAAACGAAACGCTGATTGAGTTGTGGGAACGCCTTCATGTAAAGGCACGAACCATGCTCAATGTTGTTCTCAAAAATACGGATCTGGCAGCATCAGCCAATTCACACACGGAGATTGTTGACGCGATTGCCGCTCAGGATGGCCCACGCGCCAGACAGGCCGCAATAAATCATGTTCTTGACAACAAACCAACATAGATAGTCCGGGTTCTTTTCCCCTCGCCTGCCACGGATAGCTTTCTGACTCTCTCGGCTCCCCGAAAGGCATGTCGCAATCGACCTTCCCGACAAAAATGAAATTACCCTCTTGCAATAAAATCGATTATCGATAATATATAACTTATGTTTCCTAAGCCTTTTGGCTGGGATAGAGCGAAACCATGCCGGCTCCATTGAAAAATGGAACCGTTTTGAAAAATTTCGGTGTGATCGAATCTATCTGATTGTTTGAATTGCCAGCGTCTGGAAAAGTTCAAGGCAGATGATGGCCGGGAGGGCCAATATGACTGAACCGCAAGCCCATATTCCGACGGAAGTCTATCTGGATTTTCTGGGCAGGACAATTGAAATCCACTGGAACTATCATGCGATATTGATGTTTTCGATCTGGATGGTTCTGGTACCGTTTTGTGTGATTG
>JBCCEP010000121.1:0-10231 GCA_039030215.1 Pseudomonadota bacterium | reverse complement strand
GAAGGGGAAATGAACATCGCGGCGGTGCTGATCTATGACCGCGCGCTTGATGAAACTGAGCGCCAACAGGTCGAAGGCTTCCTGCAGACGAAATATATCTCCGATCCCAACAACACAGCCCCGGTCGCAGCAGATGATGCGTTCTCGGTCAGCGAGGATGGGATTCTAAACGGCGATGTTCTGGCCGATAACGGCAACGGTGTGGACAACGATCCGGATGGCGATCCGCTGAGCGTAAACACAACGCTGGTTGATGATGTCGACAACGGAACGCTACTGTTGAATTCTGACGGGACCTTCACCTATACGCCGGATCCCGGTTTCTTTGGTGTTGATGAGTTCATTTACGAGGTTTTTGATGACCTCGGCGAGACTGATCAGGCTCTGGTGACCATTACCGTGGATGAGAACACGTTTGTTATCTAACCAGAGATGCAGGAAGGCCAGCACGCGTGCAGCCTTGTCGTCAGCAACCTGCTCTGAACCTCAGTTGAGGGCAGGCTTACGCACTCTGGTAAAGATGGCACTGAGAGCAACGGCAGATCACGCCTGCCATCCTGTTGTGGGGCACGCATGAGCGAGTTGACGATTGCGAGTTGGCCCGGATACGGGGCCTCTCATAACGCGTTCGTTTCCATTTTCCTTGATGGTCTGGCGGAAAACGGTGTCACTGTCAAAAGCTGCGACCGTGTCGAAGACATCGCCGAGGTCGAGGCTGATGTCCTGCTTTTGCACTGGGCCGAAAAGGTCTTTTGGGAAAGCAGTTCACGATGGCAGGTCTTGTCCAAGATGGCACGGTTGATCGCCAGTATAGGCCGACGGAGGCGGGCGGCTAAAGTGGTCTGGCTGGTCCACAATACGGTTCCTCATGACGCCCGAGCCTTTCCACGTATGACCTGGAATCCGTTCATTTCGGCACTCGGGCAGAGAGTGGATGGGTTTTTGACATTGTCCCCGGGCACCATCGAAACGGTGCGGTCCAAAATTCCGGTTATGGCCGACAAACCAGCCACCCATGTTTGGCATCCTGCCTATTCAAACGCGATTCTGACCACCGAGTCTCGAATCGCGGCTCGCACCACACTTGGATGGGAAACAAATGACCGAGTTTTGGGGTATTGTGGGCAAATTCGACCTTATAAAGGGGTTGAGGATTTGGTTCGCGTTTTTACTGCTACCAGCGACCCCGATCTGCGCCTCTACATTGCGGGACGTCCCAGTGGCTCAGACCTGGCAAAGCGGCTTGAGGAGGAGGCGGCAAGTGACCCGCGGGTCACGCTGAAACTCAAGGACCTGCCCGCCGAAGAGTTCCGCACCGCGCTCGGCGTCTGCGATGTCATCGTGGCGCCTTTGCAGACATATCTGCATTCGGGTTCAATAATACATTCGCTTTCGGCGGCACGGCCGGTGCTGACACCTGCAACGCCTTTCGCAAATGCACTGAATGACGTGTTGGATCCGGGTTGGATGCGCCTCTACGATGAACATCTCACACCGAACACGCTCGAATATCACAGCGCAGTGCAAGCAGGTTTGCCGGATTTATCACAGTTTGCACCCAAGGCTGTTGGTCAGGCAGCGGCAGCGTTTTTCCGATCGCTCTAGGCGGCATCTGCATTTGACCGATCCAAACCATTACGCAGGTGAGGTCGGCGCGAGATTTGATTGCCCGCCGGAACTTTTGCCGCACATTTTACCGCTCGGTTGGGCTCACATTCTACTGACGGGCAAATACAGGTTGCCAAAACGATGAGTAATCCCGCTTAGCGTACTATTCTGCCCCTACCGGATCAGATCTCTATGTGAGTTGCGAGACAAAATGAAAGCCGGAAACAGGCAGGCGTCTAAGCAGCTAGGGGCACCGCAAACACCTGGAGCGCGCAACTTAAGCCTGTGTTCGATTAAATGAAGCACTGACTTAAGGAGGCATAGCCTGCCTAGGTGTCATTCTGCACCCAGCCGGAATCCACCCCTTGTTCACGCTGCTGCGGTATCGCTTGGCAGACTGTGCGATGCATCTCCAAGCGAAGGACAAAGAAGATCATTGCGCCATTCGGTTTCTGGAATCCCCATGGCATTCAGACAGCGCACAATGGTATCAGCATTGCGCAGAGCCCGCCCGGTCGCGTTCGGATTCTTGTTTGAATGCGGCTTTTCCGCCGGGGCGGGTTTACCCAGAAATGTAGCAATCCGTTTCGCCGCATCCCGATCACGGATGTAATTTACCAGCAAGAAATCGTCGGGACGGTCGGCAAAATAGCGCAGCACATCAGCGTGGTATGCCTCGCGCTTGTGAACCCAGGATTTTACCGAGTCGTCGGTCGCAGTCCAATCAGCGCTCCGCCCTCGCCCCCCTTTTCGCGGCAGTCGATTTATATGCTCTAACCGGCTATCGAGCCATTCGTCCAGATTGCGTACTTGAAGGATAAACTTGGATTTCGGGAATATCCGGTCAAGCTTGCGAAAATCATCTGGCACCCCATCGCAGAATGCGTCGTAGAAAAAATGGATCAGAGGGAACCGGGTGCGACGCCAAACCGTACCGTGAAACGAGTGATAGCCAAAATCAGTGAAAATATCATGCAGCGAGGTGGTGCCGGTCTTGTTGAACCCGATGGCATAAACCTTGCCCGTCGACCAGCCGGGCAGGGCCATACTACCAAGTGTCTTTGCACAAACTCTAATACTCTGAATGGCACCCATCGCAGGAAGGCCCCCTAACAATAAAATTATTAATTAGCAGAAGCGGTACTTTAACGTGATTCCATGGCATTGTTCAGGCCAATTGCGCCGGAAGCTCATCCCTGCCGGGGCGTTGCGCTTTTCCTGTCACTTTGCGGTTAATTCTGCAGTACTAAACACGTAGGCAACATTGAGCCCCGCAGCCCAAACCGATATCAAATTCGATGACAAGCAGGCCCAGAAAACGGAAAGCAGGCGGTCGCGATGAGTTCAGAAAAGAGCGGCCAACGCCCGGCCGCGCGGTTTGCCGTCAATGCCACAAGTTCGGTCTTGACCATGCTGATCTCAATCACCGGGCTGGTTTGGGTCAACCAATATCTGTTGCGACGTATATCACCTGAAGAATACGCCCTGATCCCGGTATTGGCGTCTCTTATGATCTTTGCAGAGTTTTTCAGGATCATTTTCACGCGCGGACTTTCCCGTTTCATGGTCGAGGCGGATGCCCGCGGCGATGATGACGAGGTGACGCGCATCGTCTCTTCGATGCTGCCGGTTCTTGGCGCTGTTGCGCTGACGCTCTGCGCGGTCGGAATGATTGTGGTCTGGCAAATTGATCAGGTGATCAACGTCGCCCCTGAGTATGTCCGGGAAGCACGGATCATGTTCACACTGCTGATCCTGGCTTTGGCTCTGGGCATCTTCACCACACCTTTGTGCGCAGGGCTTTATGTAAAGATGCGCTTCGTGGTGTTGAACCTGGTCAATCTCGGCACCGAAGGGCTGAGAGTGGTGCTGCTTTTCACCCTGCTTTTGGGTGTCAGTACCCAGGTGCTGTGGGTCACTGTGGCCGCCAGTGTCGCCACGCTTGCCAATATCAGCGTGCGCATAGGCTATACTTGGCGCATTCTTCCGGCGGCTCGGTTCCGACTATCCCATGTGTCTCTGGTTACCGTGCGACGGCTTCTGGGGTTCTCACTCTGGACAGCCGTACAAGGTTTCAACCAGTTTGCTCAACGGGCGGCGCCCGCTCTGTTTCTGAACCGGTTTTCTACGGCACTTGACGTTGCTTCATTTCACTTGGGAAATCTTCCCAATCAGCAAATCCGCCGGCTGATACAAGCCGCAGGCGGTCCGGCAACGCCAGAACTGACGGCGATCTTCGCCACTGAAGGTGAAGGTGCCATGCAGGCATTCTATTATCGGGGCGGGCGCTATTACCTTTGGGGTGCATTGTTTCTGCCCCCCCCGTTCATCATCTACGCTGCGCAGTTGATTGAGCTTTATGTGGGCGCCACCTATGCGCTGGCCGCCCCGGTGATGATCACGCTGTTTTTGCTTTATCCGTTCAACTGGGCAAGCGCGATGTTCTATCAGATCGCTTATGCGATTGGCCGGATCAGGGCTTACAACATTACCTCGGTGGCGCTATCGATCGCCGCGCTCATTGGCATGTATATCTTCATCGTCGAGCTCGGCATGGGTGCGATGGGAGCGGCCTATGGGCTGTCTGGCGGGTTCATTCTGGTGCAACTTGTGCTGATCTGGCCGATGGGCTTGCGCCTAGTGAAAGGTTCCCACGTTGTCTTTCTAAGGGAAACCCTGGTGCCAGGTCTGATGCCGTTCCTGGCGGCGCTCGGAGGGTGCTGGGCGTTTTCGGAAATCGTTGAGGTCAACTCCTGGCTTCGGTTCGGCATCGGATGCATCGTCTCGGCCATTGTCTATGTGACGATGCTTGGCGCGGGCTGCCTGAATTCCGAAGACCGGGCGCTGGCCGCGCGTGCTGTGAAGACGGTACGGCGCAAGATAGGGCTCTGACACGTATGCCTCCCGGGGTATCGCACCTCTGCAAAAGCGCCTCAAATGCAAGTCTTGTCTGGATTTTTTGCCGAAGCATTGGAAATATCAAATGTGAAAACGCTATAATCGCATGTTCGGACCAGCCGCTTATTTTGCTGCAAGGGCCGTTCGCCTGCGGCAATTCAAACGGGTGGTGTAATGCGTAGTCTTGTTATCAGCCGGTGGGGTTCGGGTCGCTTGGACGGCGGTGCCGCACTGCGCAACACACAGAACATGGCCGCACTTGCAAGGCTGGGGCCGGTTGACGTGATCACGGTCGATCCATCCGGTAATTTTCCTGACACCGAACCGGTTCACGGCACCACTGAGATCGGGCGGTATGTGCCCCCCCCGGCCTTTCGTATCCCCGGTCGCTGGCTACTACCCGGACCCTATCACAAGATTCTCCGCTATACTGATTCAGCTCTGAAGGGTCGGCTCCGATCCCTTTCTTCGGACAACTATGATCTTGCACTGATCGAAGAGATATCGTTGTCCGCCTATGTGCATCCCTTGCGCACCTCCGGGATTCACACTGTGTTCGACGCGCATAATGTCGAAGCGCGGCTGTGGTCCGACATCGGCGACACGAACGCAACGCGCAAACCGGGGCTGGCCGCGCTTCGCCAGCACATGTTCAACACAAAGTTGCGGCGGGCCGAGGCCGCAGCGGTGAACAGCGCGACTTACGTCTGGGCTTGCAGCGATTTAGATGCACAACTGATAGAACAACTCTACCGGCCGAAAAACCCGGTGGTGGTCGTGCCCAACGCGATCAATGTGGGAGCCTACGCGGGGGTCCGGCAGACACGGAATGACACCGATCCTGCGGCCCCGCCATTACTGGTCTATATTGGCAGCTATTCTTATGAGCCCAATGAAATTGCGGCGCTGAGGTTGATGGAAGGTATTTTGCCGTCTCTCCGGCAAGCTGGTACCGATTTGCAGTTGGCGATTGTAGGGCGCGACCCAACGCCGGCAATGCTACGGGTTGCGGCCAGAGATCCGACCGTTACGGTCACCGGTGCGGTCGACAGCATCCTGCCCTATCTCGCGCAGCAAAGCATTGCAGTCATGCCCATAACGATCGGCAGCGGCACCCGGCTTAAGATTCTCGAAGCTTTTGCTGCGGGATGCCCGATTGTTAGCACTGCAAAGGGTGCCGAGGGGATCACCGCCCGGCACAATGACAACATCCTGATAGCCGAGAGCGACGCCGAATTCGTTTCGGCGATCCTGCGGTTGGTCAAAGACCCGAAATTTCGGTCAAGCCTTGGGCAGAAGGGTTTCGAAACCGTTTCAGCAGGCTATTCCTGGGAGGCCGCTGCCATTGCAGTCAGCAATTCGCTGTCGGGGACACCGGCATGACGTTGCCCAATTTTCTTGTGATCGGCGCGGCTAAAAGCGGTACCACCTCGCTGGTCTCTTATCTGGCCCAACATCCAGATGTTTTTGTCCCAACTTCAAAAGAGCCTAATTTTTTTGCCCTGTCTGGGCAGCAGAACAACCCGGTCGGCCCGGCCCCGCCCCATATTCTGCGGCAGATGCTTTACAACTGGTCTCGCAGCGATCTGGCTGACTACACCGCTATGTTTGACGGGGCTGGGGCGGTTCAGGCCGTGGGTGAAGGATCGGTGCGCTACCTGTATTTTCCGGATGCTCCGGTCCGGGTCCGCAAGATGCTGCCCGACACACGCATCCTCGCCATTTTGCGCGAACCGGTTTCCCGCCTTTATTCGCATTACAACATGAACCGTCAGAACCAGCTTGAACCGCTTGATTTGCGAGCAGCGCTGGACGCTGAAGACAAGCGCGTGGCCGCCGGTTGGGGCTGGGACTGGCACTACAGGCGGCTCAGCCAGTACGGAACGCAGCTGAAGCGCTGGTTCGATCTGTTCCCGCGCGATCAGATACAGGTGCATTTCTACGATGATTTCACAACTAACCCGCAGGCCGTCATATCCGATATCTGTCGGCACATCGGCGTAGATCCCGATTTCACCCCGGATATGAGCCGCCGCGGTATGGTCAGCACCCTGCCACGAAACCTCTGGCTGGACCGTCAACTCAACTGGCCGAGCAGCTTTCGATACAAGCTTTTATCCCGGCCATTCCGAAGTTTCACGTTGCCTGTCATGCGGCGGCTTAACCGTTGGAACAGCCAGCCTGTACCACCGCTTGATCCGGTC
Source organism: Pseudomonadota bacterium (assembly GCA_039030215.1). GTDB lineage: Bacteria > Pseudomonadota > Alphaproteobacteria > Rhizobiales > Rhizobiaceae > BOKV01. Next base: position 3,521 of record JBCCEP010000121.1, on the reverse strand, counting down.
CAGCGGGCCGAAATCAAGCCCCTTTTTTTCAAGGACTGGGAATTACTGTCAGAACTTTTACAGCGCAAAGTTCCATGGTTTCCTGACAGTGGCACATGTGGGACAGATTTGAATAGCGAAAGAGTTTTCGGCTCAACATAATCGTTAAGAAGTGAATCTACCGGGCTTTCAGAGCCTTCTGTCTCTACAGGCTGTTTTCTAGCAACCTTCGCCGTTGCGCCCTCATGATTTCACCTGCTAGCTTCAAGCATCAAACTATTAAAAGTAAGCGCATTCATTCAGAGGAACCGATCAGACATTGCCTTTGAAAACGCAGGAGCAGCAGAACATTCACCTTTCAGGATATCAAGCCCGAGATTACGAGGTCATCGATTATCATATGGGTGTACTACCTGAAACAGGGTTGCAATTCCGGGGTCCTTTTCCGGATGCGGTATTTAATGGAGGCGAATATTTTGCCTGTATAGGTGCAGCGCAGACATTGGGGTGCTTCTGCGAAAAGGCTTATCCCGATTTGGTCGCGCAGGAGATCGGAGTGCCAGCTCTAAACTTGGGTTATGGCGGGGCCGGCCCCGAGTTTTTCCTAAAGCAGGACAGGTTACTGCCATATCTGAATCGCGCACGTTTCGTAATCATGCAGGTCATGTCGGCGCGCAGCCAAAGCAACATGCTTTATGAATGCGATGGGCTGGAATATGTCCGGCTACACCGCGGAGGACGGCGCATGGGCGCAGGCGCGGCATTTGCCGAACTGCTGCGCGGCCCGGAGGCAATCCGCAACTTACCGCTACCGTTTCGAGTGCGGCGCAAGTTGGCCAATCTTGCTGCCCAACCCCGCGCCCGCTCCATCGTGAAGAACCTTCGTGACGCATGGGTCAAATCCAGCCTTGATCTCATCACCCGAATCGAAGTGCCCGTTATCTTGTTATGGTTTTCGAAACGCATGCCCGGCTATCAGGAACGATATTCAACTCACTCGCAATTATTCGGAGAGTTTCCACATATGGTTACGCCGAAAATGCTGGCACAACTCAGGCCGGAAGTCGCCGCATATACCGAAGTTGTCACGTCAGCCGGCAGTCCTCAACCACTATTCAGTCGGTTCACGCACAACCGGATCACAGTCAATCCGGCGAATGACCGACCAGATCTTGTCAGTAAGCCCTGGTCGGAAAACCTATACTATCCATCGCCGGAAATGCATCGGGATGCAGCGAAGGGCTTGATGAACGATCCACAGGTGATGGACGTGATAAAGGGCGCTTGCAACTTCGCTTCACGGGAAATCTGATTCCCTGCTTCTTTCCATGAGGTTTTCTAAATCAAAAACAAAGTTTGCATAAATACTCCCTAGCATAATTGCGATGATTGCGAGGCGGGTACATCGCTGGCAATCGAACGGAGCCCAGACAGGGCTGACCAACACACCGAGCCGGCTGAATACATAGTGAGTGGAAAGGCCATGTTTACTCTAAGACAGAAAATTTCCGATATTCCTTATACGCTGGGAAATTTGATCCTCCCGCCCGCGACAGGACGCCCTGTTTTTGTCACCGGGAATGGCCGTTCAGGCACTTCATGGATCGGAGAAATGCTGGGGTTTGCCCCCAACGTTCTATATTATCGTGAACCTTGTCATCCGCGCCGAAATGGTATGAGCCTCGATTCCAGCGAACAGGTTTGGTCTAAAATCGTACCCGAAAATGGCCAAGATATTTTTTTTGAACGTACGCTCTCCCGAGCGTTCCGAGGTCACTTTTGGCGCGGCTGTGGATTTTCACTAACCGACTACCCCAACCGGGCAACAAAATCCCCCAGAATTGTTGTGAAGGAAGTCGCATCCTTTGCGTCAACGGAGTGGGTCTACAAAACATGGTTTCCAGAAGTTCTCGTGATAATGCGCCATCCCGGTGCCTACGCGGAATCCGTCAAAAAATTGCATCAGGGCCCAAGTGAAGTGGCGCGGCTCGAATTATTGGCTGCCAACCCTGTCCTCATGAGTAAATACAAGGATATGATTTTAAATGCATTGAGCCATGTAAATTCGGCCGTGGATGCCTCAATCGTGGCATGGGCCATCCGTACCCGCGTGTACTTGGATGCGAAAGCGCACCATCCAGACTGGCATTTGGTACACTATGAAAATATCGCGCTTGCCCCTGTAGAGCAGATGAAGAAGATATATAGCGCTTTGAACTTGGGATGGGACGAAGACGTAGAGGCTCGTATCTTAGCGACCACAACCAACGACGCGAAGGGTAGCTACTCTACATCGCGCATGGTGGGGTCGCGCATTGATGCATGGAGAACCGATCTCCCTGAGGAAACGCGGAATTTAGCACGCCACACGCTGGAAATCTTTGAAATTCCATTTTACCGCAGCACTTCGGACTGGCAATAAGGGTTATTTTCCAAAAACCTGGGAAACTTCACTGGTGATGAAGCCCAAACGCGCAGGCTCTCACCATGAGTGAGCAATCCTCGGAGGGCAGAGCACCCAATAGCTCAATGCCTGTCTCTTACTCGCTCTTTCAGCCAACATAGAGTATCACTGGCCGGGTCCGCCCGCCAGCGGCCATAGCGGTTTGGAGCGACCCAAAACTCTCGCGAGGTTGATTTCGGATTCTTGGAATTCCGCATCCAGTTCAGACAGGAGCAGTCGGTCATTTGGTGACATTTTCCGGACTGGTTTGCGGGTATTGATATAAAGATAGGCTGGCTTCAGAGACCGGCGAACCCAGCCGGGAAGTTTTTTCCGGGATCGGTGCAACAGTTTATGAAGACCACGATGCCGGAGAGCAAAACTTTCATTCTGAACCGGAAAGCTATAATTATCGTAGAATGACGCATCCAGCCCAAGTGTGCTTACAATGTTGCACAACGAAGAGGCCGGGTCAGTGACAATATCCTCAAAAAGATACACGTTGAGGCGCTCTGGACCGACGATCGATTGCCACTGCCGGACATAGGTCTCGTATCTGCTATGATCGATAGCATATTGCAGCATTGGCCGGTCGCGCAGCACGTCAGACTTTTCAGCCCGCCTGATTTCACTGACGAAGTCAGAAAATTGCATGTCCGCGTCGAGAGCGACCTTATTGTTTATCGCATAGTTATAGAGTGAATAGATCCGAGCCGATGGTCGGCGCAGGATAAAGATAACCTTACTGTCCGGAATACCTGCAATTACAGATTGTGCGGTTTTTTGGTAGTAATATTGTGGCGAGACATCGAGAAGAAACTTGATCTGTTCTTGATCTAAATCATGCCTGAAGAAGCGCGAATACCCGGCAAGACCCTCCGTTGTATACCCGTCTTTACGGCACAGCGGATCGTCCGCGTCCATGAGGAACCGCAATTCATTTTCGTAACTCCTGCCTATCTGTGGATGGTCACCCAGCCAGCGTAGCACCGAAGTTGTCCCGGCCTTTGGTACACCGATCACGAACAGGTTTGGTACCTTTGGGTCACGAAACATGTGAACTGCAACTCATATCTAAATATGTCTCAACCAGTGGTGT
>JBCCEP010000120.1:0-10302 GCA_039030215.1 Pseudomonadota bacterium | reverse complement strand
GTTCCGGCTGGTGCCACGCCCATTCCGGTCAATCCGAAGCGGACTGTAAGAGGGCTGGAAACCGTGTCGCCGTCTGACAGGCCAATGAAGTAAACCGATGCGCCTTCCGGTGATTTTGTCTCCGCTGCAAGCGCCAACCCCGCCATAGGCAAAAACAAGATTGCTGCGATCAAACTCCTGAATGTCATTTTTTGTCTCCTCCTCTTGAAGCTCATCTTCTCACTGTGGCGGCTAATCGCGCCCGGAAAACATCATGTTCATTATGACTGAAACAACGATCGTCAGCAAAATGCTGCCTACGATCGAAATATGGATGCCATAGTCGAACTCACTGAAAAAGAAATTCAGCACAACCAGCAGTGCCACAAACACCAGCAGGTTCTGGACGTATTTCGGCATAGTGATCTTCTCCTAATTTTGTGGGGCAGAGTTTCGGGACACCATCTGCGCACATGGGGAACCGGTCGATCTGTTACTGTGTCACATGACACAGCCTGCAAGTTGATGACAAGTAATATAAATAGATCGCGCTTAAAATCGATGTATGGCAATATTTGATACCGGATTTGATTGCATGTAACTTGAACAATCGGGGTAGGGTATGGACCGAACGCTAATCCTGCGGCTGGCGGCGCTTATGGTGACCGGCTTTACCGTCGGTACCGATTTCACCGGAATATTGCTGTTGGTCCCGGCCATTGAGGCGCATTTTGGCGCTGATATCACCACTACCCAGTGGGTGCTCAATCTTTATGCGCTCAATTTTTCGGTCTTCATGGTTTGTTGCGGCCGGCTAGGCGACATGCATGGTCATCGAACCTTGATGCTGCTCGGTGCAAGTGTTTTTCTGTGCGCCACCCTTGCCTGCTGGATTTCGCCAACAATTGGATGGCTCATCGTAGCGCGTGGTGTCCAGGGTGTTGGTGCGGCGATGATATGGCCTTCGCTGATTGCGACAGCTGCCAATGTGGCAGGTAGCGATGAGAAACGGGGAATATCCATCGGCCTGGTGCTGGCAGGTGTCACCACCGGCAATGTCGTCGGGCCGTTAATCGGCGGTTTTGCCGACACGTTTGGCGATTGGCGCCTGTTCTTTGTCGTGAATGCCGCAATGGCAGCCGTTGCCGGTTTCATGGTTTATCAGTTTATTCCGGGCAAAGAGCAGGAAAAGACCGATGAGCAGATCGATATCGTTGGATTGGTCGTGTTTGGCTCTGCGGTTCTGGCGGTATTGTTCGGGCTTGATGTCGGTGCTGATCTGGGCTGGTTGTCGCTTCCCATCATCGCATTATTCCTGACGAGCGTAATCTTGTTCATCGCCTTTCCATTCATCGAGGCGCGAGTTCGTGATCCGATGATCCCGGTCCCGATGATGCGAAACAAGGAATTCATGCTGGCGGTCGCTGCAAATGCGCTGATCATGCCGGCGCTTTTCCCCGCATTCCTGTATTTTCCGCAGGTAATGCAGAAGGTGCTGGGCTGGAGCGTGATGGAAGCGTCTATCGGCATGTCTCCGTTGATGGTCTTGCTAGCCGTGGGTTCGATATTTTCAGGTCACTTCTACAACATCTTTGGCCCAAAGAAGTTATTGGTATTTGGTTATGTCATTGGGTCACTGGGGGCGGCTTATGTTGTCCTTGCGCCCTCATCCTGGGGCTATTTTGCCTTGCTGCCGGCAATGCTCTTGTTCGGCGTCGGTGCATCGGTAGCGGTAGGTTCATCTGGGACCGCTGCCGTTGGTGCGGTTGTTCCGGAACGTGCCGGAATGGTCGGTGGTCTCACATTCACGGTCCATCTGGCATTTGGTGCCCTTGGTGTGGCGGCAGCAACGGCAATTGTTTATGTGACCGGAAGTTCAGGTCTGAATACCGGACTTTCCAGTGCCGGTATCGAACTTGCACAGTCAAAGATTGACATGTTGAACAGTGCGACCCCGGACAGTGCCGGCGTCAGGGAAGTATTGGCCAGCCTGAAACCGGGGGAAGCCAATACGGTTCGTGAACTCATGATTTCCACGTTCCATGCAGGGGTGCGCAATGCTTATTGGCTGGCCTTGTTTTGGGCGGTGGTTGGTGTGTTCGCAGTCTTGTCCATTGATGAAGAACGGCTGAAACAAGCGAAGGATTTCAAGGAACCCGCTAAAACCACAGATTAAATGAAAGAGTGAAACTATATATTTGCGTTTGGGTTGTATTAGCCAATGTTAATTTACCATCATGATTACGATTTTTTGGTAAAAACACTGCTTGAAGCGAAGATTTTATTTATTTCCAAGTTTGATCTGGGGCATTTCGTAACTTATGATGTAGTCATGGCAAAATATGTCGACCACGATGACTATATATCTGCTGCGCCGGAGCAATTTCGCCCCCTGCTCGAGCAGTTGCGTGAGCAGCTCGCCCAGGCACTTCCAGATGCCGATCAGATTATCAAGTATGACATGCCAGGTTTCAGGATCGAGGACACGATCATTGCGGGCTATGCTGCATTCAGCAAGCAGTGCGGCCTATATATTGATCCGGCTGCCATTGCTGCCCATTCCGAAGAGATTGCTGCATCGAAGCTCAAGGCAAGCAAGACCGGCGTAACATTTACGGCAGGAAACCCAATATCAGACGAACTCATCAGCAAGCTGGCGAAAGCGTCACTAAGTGCGAAGGGATTTTAGCCAAAGATGCCTCTCTGCGTTGAATAACTTTTCACGATGCTACAAAAAGGCTTCTATAATAGTTTATAAACAAGACCGACTCAGTCACCGAACAGAGAAAGAAATCAAGCCATGATGACGCTTGCCCATCTCATAATTGCTGTAAGTGCCTTTTTCCTTTGGCGCCGAAATGCCGAATGGGGCTGGATTACCATGATGCTGGTACTGGTAATCGGATTGTACATCTTCCTTCAGGATGTTGATTTCAGCTCGAATTTGGGAGTGCAATTGTGAGGCTTTCACCTGATTTTGCCAGAGTACTCAATTTCCTGGGGCTGATGGGAATGATTGGCGTCCTGATCGGCGCTTATTACATGCAGTTCGCCTATCGGGAGCTTCCCTGCACGCTCTGTTTGTTGCAGCGTCTTGCGATGGTCGCTGTAGCCTATGGCGCCGCCATGAATGTGGTGCTTGGTCCTGATCCGCGTCATTATGGTGTCTGCCTCGTTTCGGCAGTTTTTGGTGGGGCAATCGCCATTCGCCAAAGCCTGCTGCACATCAATCCGTATTTCGACAAAACCACCAGCATGCCCACATTGGAAGCGACTGCCAATCCGGGATTTGGTTCGCCCATTTTCGGGTATCACATGTATATTTGGGGCGTGCTGATATTTGGTTCGGTCATTCTGATTGTCGGTCTTGTTCAATTGTTCAAAGGACAATTTGAGAAAGCCGAACCAAGCAGCAACTCCCTTCGCACCATGGCAATGGTTGGCGCCGGTCTGTTCTTTGCGGTAGCCGCGGTTGAGACAGTTACGGTGTTCCTGGAATGCGGTCCGGGGGATTGCCCGAATGATGGCGGCTGGAATTGGTGGATTTTACGCCAGGGTTGACGGCTGGCTGTTTCGGGCCTCATCCAGGCGGTGTCGGTATTCGGCTTCCATATTCTCGACATGGTTCAGGGCGCTATCGAGCAGCTCATGGCTTGATCCGTCCTGTGCCGCCACAATCAATTGGGCAAATTCTTTCGACCGGTGAATAGCATGTCCAGTGCACCCGTCAGCTGCTCTAATCCGGGGGCAATGTTGTCTGGCGTTCTTAATTATCTACCGAATGTTTTCTTACCGCGATATTGGGGGATCAAAGCAAAAGATTGTAACCTTACAAGCACGACCCAAAGCGCCAAACAAATAGTTTTGAAACAGTAGAAAAAATTGAATATGTGCTTTAAATTTCAAGGATGGCGTATCACAAGAAGCACTTTGGTCGGATAAAGAAATCTATTTGCGCTCAGGAGCTTAAATGACTTCCGCCTCTGAAGATTCGGCAAAAGTCTCTATTGTCACGCGAATACTTTCCCATTCGGCGGTCGCCTATATTTTGCCGATTGCAGTGTTCTGTATTGCGCTGGTGGTGCTTCATGAACTGGTCTCCGATGTCTCATGGGCCGAGGTAAAAAAAGACCTTGAAGAAGCCCGTTTGCAGACGCTGTTTCTAGCCTTTGCCGCCACCGTACTCAGCTTTGTCGGCATATCCTTATATGATGTACTGGGCACCCGACATTTGGCACCGGGCAAGGTGCCCTTGCATGTTGCCGGACTGACGGGTGCCACGGGTAACGCTGTCTCCAATCTGCTGGGGGTTTCATACGTCACGGGCACCGCCTTGCGATACCGCATCTATTCCTCGCTCGGGCTGGAGATACCCACGATTGCCGGAGTGCTGGCGATCGGCTGGACGGCCTTCTGGCTTGCGTTGATGCTGGTATTCGGGGTGTTGCTTGTCCTGCATCCAGAGGGGCTGAGCACCGTGTTGCCGATCGATGAGACCGTCGAGACGGTCATCGGTATTGCGGTGCTGACGTGTTTGTTGGTCTTGGTTGTTATACTCGCCAAAAGAAATACGTTTTCCTATGGCGAGTTCACCTTTAGACTGCCGTCCCACGGGACTGCCGGCTTGTTGATATTGGCAGGTATGGTCGATCTGCTGGGTTCGGCGCTGGCGCTTTATGTGCTGATGCCTGCCGATCTGGTACAGAGCTTTCCGTATTTCTTCGTTATCTATACCGCTGCGATCGGTCTCGGTCTTGTCAGCCATTCACCCGGTGGTTTGGGGGTTTTCGAGGCAACGATTATCGCGGGGTTGGGTGCTGCCGGTCGTTCCGATGTACTGGCTGCTCTCTTGCTATATCGCGTGATCTACTTCGTGGTGCCGTTCCTGATTTCCTGCATCGGTGTCGCGATTGTCTATAGTGTCGCCGAACGCAAGAAACTTGCCGGTACTGTGACCTGGATTTATCGCGCTGTAACGCCCATGGTCCCGGTTGTAGCAGCGAGTGTTTCTGCGCTCGCCGGTGTGATGCTGGTGGTAACCGGAAACCTGCCGACAGAAGTTTCCCGGCTTGGCATCTTGCGGGAAATCCTTCCTTTCTCCTTTATTGAAGTATCGCATCTTGCTGCCAGTATTGCCGGGCTTTTGTTGATTGTCATTGCGCGTGGACTGTACCGGCGGTTAGCGAGGGCATGGTGGATCGCCATGGTCCTGATGGGTATCGGGTTTGTCGTTTCGTTGACCAGAGGTCTGAGTTGGGAACAAGCTGCGATCATGCTGGTCTCGATTGGGATCCTGGCCCTGTTCCGGCCGGCATTTTACCGGGTTGAAGACCAGGCTACATTCCGATTGACCGGGATCTGGATAGCGGCAATTGTCGCGCTCATGGCAGCGATCTTCTGGGTCGGGTTGTTTGCCTATTCGCATGTCGAGTATCAACATTCGCTCTGGTGGCAGTTCTCGCTGGATGGGGATGCGTCGCGTTATCTACGTGCCTCGCTCGCTGTGGCGGTCATACTGGTGGTGGTGATCCTGGACTCCTTCCTGATGAACAGGTCCCGCCCGGCAACCGAGCGTCAGCCGATCCCGGAAGCCGTGCGGCGCATCGTTGCCGAGAGCGGAGATACCGAAGCGAATATGGCGCTGATGGGAGACAAGGCCTTCCTGATCTCTGAAGATGAGACCGCGTTCATCTGTTATGCCGATACCGGAAAATCACTGATTACCAAGGGTGATCCGTTCGGTGATCCGGAACAAGGCAAAGAGTTAGCCTGGCAGTTACGAGAGAAAGCCGACAAGCTTGGCCGGCGATGCGCCTTCTATTCGGTTTCGACCGACTATTTGCCGACCTATCTCGACATGGGTTTGTCCATCCTGAAAATCGGAGAGGTTGCGCGGGTGGATCTCACCAATTTTTCGCTGGAAGGCTCATCCAAGCGGCGGTTCCGGCAGGCCAAGAACAAGGCAGAGCGGGAGAATTATGGATTTGAGGTAATCCCGGCGGCAGAGATTGAACCTTACCTACCTGAATTGCGATCTGTTTCGGACAGATGGCTTGAGTCCAAACATGGTACCGAAAAGGGATTTGCGCTCGGATTTTTCGATGAAGATTATGTCCGCAATTTTGATCATGCTGTCCTGCGCAATCGCGAAACAGGTGATATCGTGGCGTTTGCCAATCTGTTCTTTGGGGCCAATCTTCAGGAATTATCGCTGGATCTGATGCGCTATGTTCCAGGCGGGCCCGGTTTCGTAATGGACGCGCTATTTGCCAATCTGATGCAATGGGGTCATGACCAAGGTTATCGCTGGTTTTCGCTGGGCGCAGCGCCATTATCTGGAATGGAAAGCCGGCGATTTGCCACATATTGGAATCGTATTGGAGACTTTATCTATTCGCATGGCGAACACTTCTACAATTTCGAGGGGTTACGCGAGTTCAAGCAGAAATTTGATCCTGCCTGGAGCCCGAACTATCTGGCCGTGCCTGGCGGGTTGAGCGTGCCGCAGGTGCTTTACGAGATCAATGTGCTAATCTCCGGCGGCGTAAAGGGTGTGATTCGATGAGGACCGGCGACTAGATGCTCCTGCGAATTTTTATAAGCCGCCAGCTTGGGGTGTTTGCAGGTGCATTCCTAATCCTTGCGCTTAGTCTCAGCCCTGCCGAAGCCATAGAGATAACCGTCCCACAAGGTTCCAATCTGCCGATAGCGCTGGAAGAGGAACTGATGGTGGTTGCATTCCGCCTGATGCTGTTTGTTGTCATTCCGGTATTGCTGCTGACGGTGTTTTTTGCCTGGCGATTTCGAGCTTCGAATGTCGATGTCGCGCGCCAACCGCATCCGACCAAGGCAAAGGTAGTGGAGGTCGTCACGTGGTTTGTTCCGGCCATTCTGATCCTGTTGCTCGGCACTATCGTGTGGCGGCAAACTCATTTGCTTGATCCCTATAGACCCCTGAGCACTAGCGGCGAGTCGACGACGGTACAAGCGGTCGCGCTCAATTGGAAATGGCTATTCATCTACCCGGACGAAGGCATTGCAGTTGTCAACGAGCTGGCATTTCCGACAGATCGTCCCTTGAGCCTTCGAATTACCTCTGATGTCGCCATGAATTCATTCATGATCCGGAAACTGGGCGGGCAAATTTATGCGATGGCGGGCATGGAAACCCAGCTTAACCTGAAAACGGAAAAGCTGGGCAGTTATGAAGGTCGCAACATGCAGTTCTCCGGCGACGGGTTTGCCGATCAGACCTTTGTTGCCGAGGCCATGACGCCCGAAGGTTATCGTGACTGGGTCGACAAAGTGCAGGCCAGTACTGCCGAGTTGACGGCAACAGAAATGGCCGAACTACAGAAAGACAGCATCAAACACCCCGTAACCTATTTCAGGAGTGGTATCGACAACCTGTTCGAGGCAATTATCGCCTGTCATGATCCAGGTGCGGGCCACAAGCATGGACATTCAACTCCCGGGCTCAACAAGGAGATTTGCCGATGAGCGATACCGGTTTCCACCTCCTTGGCCGGCTGACCATTGATGCGCTGCCGTTTTATAGCTGGGTTGCTGCGGGTGGTGCCATGGTTACAATCCTGGGCGGGCTGGGCGCGATTGCCTTTGTGACTTGGTTCGGCTTGTGGAAGCCCCTGTGGCGCGACTGGATGACCAGCCTTGATCACAAGCGTATTGGCGTAATGTATATCGTGCTGGCGCTGATCATGCTGCTGCGCGGCTTTGTCGATGCGATCATGATGCGTGTGCAGCAGGCAATGGCGCTTAATTCGGAAGGCTATCTGCCGGCGGACCATTTTGAGCAGATCTTCAGTTCGCATGGCACGATCATGATTTTCTTCATGGCGATGCCGTTTCTGGCCGGGTTGTTGAACATCGCCTTGCCGTTACAGATCGGTGCCCGAGATGTTGCCTTTCCCTTGCTTAATTCGATCAGTTTCTACCTGTCAGCAGCAGGCGCCGGCCTGGTATTGATTTCGCTGGTGCTCGGTAAGTTTTCGACTGCCGGCTGGTCGGGCTATCCGCCTTATTCCGGGCTTGAATTCAGTCCTGGTGTTGGTGTCGACTATTGGATTTGGGCCATCCTGATCAGCGGGGTTGGGTCGACGCTGTCGGCGATAAATTTCACGGTTACCATCATGTGCAAGCGTGCGCCCGGCATGAAGCCGATGCGTATGCCGATCTTTACCTGGACGGCGCTTTGCTCGTCCATCCTGATGTTGTTTGCTTTCCCGGCCCTTACTGTCGCCGTTGGATTGCTTGGGCTGGACCGCATCTTCGGAACGCATTTCTTCACGAATGATTCCGGCGGCAATGTCATGAACTATATGAACCTGTTCTGGATTTGGGGCCATCCGGAAGTCTATATCCTGATCCTTCCCGCTTTCGGGATTTTCTCGGAAGTTGCCGCCACGTTTTCGTCGAAGAAGATCTTCGGGTACCAGTCGCTGGTTTATGCAACCATGGTCATTGCAGTCTTGTCGTTTACCGTGTGGCTGCACCATTTCTTCACGATGGGCTCAAGCCCCAATGTGAATGCGTTCTTCGGCATCATGACAATGATCATTGCCGTGCCCACGGGCGTGAAAGTCTTCAACTGGATTTTCACCATGTATGGCGGGCGGGTCCGATATGAGACCCCGATGCTGTGGACGCTGGGCTTCATGATGATGTTTGTGCTTGGCGGAATTTCCGGCGTACTGCTGGCGATCCCGCCGGTAAACTACATGACCCATAATACAACGTTTCTGGTTGCCCATTTCCACAATATGATCATCCCCGGCGTGCTGTTTGGCTATCTTGCCGGTTACATGTACTGGTTCCCGAAAGTCTTTGGTTTCCGGCTCGATCACAAATGGGGCGTGCGTTCTTTCTGGTTCTGGATCATCGGTTTTATCCTGGCTTTCATGCCGCTTTATGCCACCGGTCTGATGGGTATGCCGCGGCGCATGGCGCATTATTTTGATCCGGAATTACAGCCGATGTTGATCCTGGCCCTGGTTGGCGCAGTATTGATCCTGTTCGGGATTATCTGTCTTGCCATTCAACTGTGGGTCAGCGTCCAGAAACGCGAGCAACTGGCCGATACAACTGGTGACCCCTGGGATGGCCGCACTCTCGAATGGTCGATTTCCTCGCCTCCACCGGCTTATAATTTCGCGCGGATTCCGGAGGTTCACGACCGCGATCCGTTTACCGAATGGAAGCTGGCTGGCCGCAAGCCCGATGAATCTGATTATTCAGATATATCCGTACCAGAAAACTCGATGCTTGGTGTTTATCTCGGTGCTCTCGCATTTGCATTTGGATTCGCGATGGTCTGGCAAATCTGGTGGCTTGCGGTTCTATGCGGCCTGGCGATTATTGGCGGGCTGATTGTTCGATCCTTCGTCATGGACCATGAAATTCTGATCCCGGCAGAGGCGGTTGCCACTGCGGATCAGGCGCGCGGGGCCGGTTCTGCAGAAGGGAGCCAGCCCGCATGAGCAGCGAAGCCACCGACAATTCAGCAGAAATCTTCAGCCATCATGAAGATGAGGTGCAACTCGGCTTCTGGCTGTTCCTGATGAGCGATGCCGTCTTGTTTGGTCTTTTATTCGCGACCTATGCCATCATGGCCGGAAATGTCGCGGGAGGCCCGACGGGTACCGAGATTTTTGACCTGTTCAACCTGTCTTTACAGACCGCTCTGCTACTGATCAGTACGCTGACCATTGCGATTGCCTCCCGCTATTCCATGTTCGGAAACACGAAGGGCACCATGTTCTGGCTGTTGGCAAGCTGTGTTCTGGGCGGCGGTTTTATCGCATTGGAACTGCATGAACTTGGCGGTTTGGTTTTGGCCGGGAACGGGCCCGAACTTAGCGGGTTTCTTTCTGCCTTTTTCACCCTGGTCGGCATGCATGGACTGCACGTTTCGGCAGGGATTATCTGGGGTATTACCCTGGTTCTGCAATTATCCAGGGAGGGGGTCAGCTCGAGATTACTATCCAGGATCATGCGGCTGACCTATTTCTGGCACTTCCTCGACATTGTCTGGATCGGGGTCTACTCGACCATCTATCTACCGTGGATCATGACATGAACAGCAAACCTTCAACATCGGTCGTCAGCCCCGCTCACATCACCGGCTTTGTGCTTGCAGTTCTGCTTACCGCCATTCCATTCACCGCGGTGGGCTTAAATCTATACACTTCTCCACAATAGTTATAAGGTTTTTGTTAATTCACGAACTACTACAATTTAGGAATGTACTCCCAAAATCACATGCAGCGAATATGACAGGGTTTTAACCCTTTAAGTGCCGATGAT
>JBCCEP010000119.1:0-10332 GCA_039030215.1 Pseudomonadota bacterium | reverse complement strand
GTGTTTGATCCCGATCAATGTGCCGGCTTGGTTCTGCGTCGATAATCCCGCTGTTCATCTAGCGCGGAGACGACTGCATGGGAATTTTCAAGACGATATACAGGAATGTTGATTTGATGAGCCGCATGTTCGCCAAGACCGGCGTTGTCGGGAAGGAATCCGCGGCTCTTCTCTTGGAGAGTGATCTCAGACAGGCAATGGTCCGGTGCGCCTGCTGCAAGGATAAGGACAACTGTGCCAAATGGCTGGATGAAGCCTTACAGGACAGCGCGCCACCCGAATTTTGCGAGAACAAGGTCTTTATCAGGCAAGTGCAAAATTCTGCCTGATCGATTGGAAGTGATTCCTGCTTGCGTAATCTTCGCCAGCGAATTCCTGCAATAACCTGCTTCTCTCTTCCGGTTACCGAGGTTATTGCATGGATGCCGTGCTCGACGGCAAACTGGAAACACCTGATTTTAGATCAGGTGTTTCCTTTTTTCTTTGACGGGCGCGAAGCGTGAAACACCCTGTACTTTTCGCTTTCTTCCAGCACCTGAACATCTGAAAATAGCCCGCTCAATACCTTCTCATAGGGCAATTCCCGATTTGCCACCATTAACAGGCTTCCGGCTGGCTTCAGCGCATTTTGAGCAGCCCTGATAAAGGCGGCACCGATTTCATGATCCGAAGCTCTTGAGACATGAAATGGCGGGTTCATGATGATCCAGTCGTAACGTTTGCCGACGGGCTCCGCGGTCAGGTCATGCCAGTAGTAATTGACGACCGCATCGCTTGCGACACGCCTGATATTGGTCTCGGCAGCCTTGAGCGATAGCCAATGCGCTTCATAACTGTCGAGCGTAGTAACCTTACCTGCAACTTCCAGCAGCTTGACGCCCAGATAACCCCATCCGGCACCAAAATCCGCAACCTGTCCGTTGATCTTGTCTGAAAGGAAATGCGCGAGGAGTTTAGAACCGGCATCCGGGCCGTCAGCGGAGAACATCCCCGGTGCGATGTCGAAATCCTGGTCATCGCTCGTGGTACTTTCCAACGGACAGGGTTCGTCGGTTCGGATAACCCAGAAGAGTTGCGCATGGTGCTTTGAAAAATTGCCGGCAATCGGCGTTTGCCGCGCCGCCCATTTTCTCAACGAAGCGATGCCCGCCATTTTCTCTCCGGCCATGACAATGGTTCCGCCAGGCCGAACCATTGACCACGCCCGTGCAAATTCAAGCTCGTTGGCCTTGCGCGATCTGCCGGCAAAGACGATTGCACCAGTATGGGCCTCAGTTTGTGAGGGATACTCAGCGACCACATCAAACCCCGCTTCTACGAGAGCCTGATATTGAGGTCGAAAACCCTGTTCGCAAAAAAAGGATCCGATAAATCCCATCAGGGGGGCAGGTAACCGATGGGCATTCAACATCAGCCATCGAGAATCCGCCCCGTTATCGGAGCTGGTGCCGGCGGGTATTGGATCCGGAAACTCGATCAGCCCGCGTTCTACCGCTGTCGCCAGGGCATTGGCACTGTTCTCATTTGGTGCTGCGTTTCGCCATTTCCCCGGCATTCGATCCTTCCTGCACTTTGATTGGACCAGATAAGAAAAAGGCCGGAAAATTCCGGCCTTCAAATTCTATTCTATTCAACCGGGTCAGGCATCCTGACCTTCCTGGACAATTTCCTTACCGGTTTCCTGATCGACCACTTTCATCGAAAGACGAACCTTTCCGCGATCGTCAAAGCCCATCAGCTTGACCCAGACCTTGTCGCCTTCCTTGATCACATCAGTGGTTTTTGCAACCCGGCCTTCCGTCAATTGCGAAATATGAACCAATCCGTCACGTGAACCGAAGAAATTGACAAACGCGCCAAAATCGACGGTCTTGACCACGGTTCCCTGATAGATCTCGCCAACTTCCGGCTCTGCGACAATGGAATGGATCCAGGCGCGTGCGGCCTCGATTTCCTTGCCCGAAGATGAGGCAATCCGGACCGTTCCGTCATCTTCGATATTGATCTTGGCACCGGTCTTTTCGACAATCTCACGAATGACCTTGCCGCCCGATCCGATTACATCGCGGATCTTGTCTGTCGCTATCTGCATCTGTTCGATGCGCGGCGCAAACTCACCAAGTTCTTCACGGCTTTCGGACAATGCCTTGGCCATTTCACCGAGAATATGAAGCCGGCCATCTTTCGCTTGGTCGAGCGCAACCTGCATGATTTCTTCGGTAATTCCGGTAATCTTGATGTCCATCTGCAGCGAAGTGATGCCTTCCGCAGTGCCGGCAACCTTGAAATCCATGTCACCCAGATGGTCTTCATCCCCCAGAATATCGGACAGTACCGCGAATTCATCCGCTTCCTTGATCAGACCCATGGCAATACCGGCAACCGGCGCCTTGATCGGCACGCCTGCATCCATCAATGCCAGCGAGGTTCCGCAGACAGTCGCCATCGACGACGAACCGTTTGATTCGGTGATTTCAGAAACCACCCGCAAGGTGTAGGGGAATTCTTCTTCGCCCGGCAGCATCGGATGAATTGCACGCCATGCCAGCTTGCCATGACCGATTTCACGGCGTCCGGGAGAGCCGACACGTCCTGTTTCACCAACGGAGAATGGCGGGAAATTATAGTGCAGAAGGAACCGTTCCTTATAGGTTCCGGTCAGCGCGTCAATGAATTGCTCGTCATCGGATGTTCCCAGTGTCGCGACGACAATTGCCTGTGTTTCGCCACGTGTAAACAGGGCCGAACCATGCGTCCTTGGCAGCATGCCCACTTCCGAAACAATTGGCCGTACGGTCGAAGTATCGCGCCCGTCAATACGCTTGCCAGTCTTCAGGATAGACCCGCGTACCACCTTGGCTTGCAGGTCCTTGAAGACTTCCGAAACAGTCTGCGCTTCGTTGGCGTCACTATCTTCGGTGACAAAAGCCTCTTTGACCTTCGCCTTTGCTGCATCAAGCGCGTCATAGCGCTCCTGCTTGTCGGAAATCTTGTAGGCCGCTTCGATATCCGAGCTGACCAGTTTGGACATTTTGGCTTCCAGCTCCGCATTGTCGGGAACCGTATGTCCGCGCGGCTCTTTAGCCGCTTTTTCCGCAAGATTGATAATTGCTTCAATCACCGGCTGAAAACCGGCATGACCAAACATCACTGCTTCAAGCATGGTCTTTTCGTCAAGCTGGCTGGCTTCTGATTCAACCATCAATACGGCGTCAGAAGTCCCTGCCACGATCAGATCGAGCGAGGATTCGGGCATTTCGTCAATATTCGGGTTAAGCACGAACTCGCCGTCGATCAAACCGACCCGCGCGCCGCCGATCGGTCCCAGGAAGGGAACGCCCGAAAGCGTCAGGGCTGCCGAACAGGCAACCATGGCAACGATGTCAGGATCGTTTTCGAGGTCATGCTGCATGACTGTCGCAATCACCTGCGTGTCACATTTGAAACCTTCTGCAAACAGCGGCCGGATTGGTCTGTCGATCAGACGCGAAGTCAGCGTTTCTTTTTCACTTGGGCGGCCTTCCCGCTTGAAAAACCCGCCTGGGATCTTGCCCGCAGCATAGGTCTTTTCCTGATAATTGACTGTCAGCGGGAAAAAGTCCTGGCCGGGTCTTGGTTCCTTGTCGGCAACAATGGTGGCATGAACCACTGTTTCCCCGTAAGTGGCGATGACCGAACCATCCGCCTGACGGGCAACCTTGCCGGTCTCAAGGGTAAGGGGCCGTCCGCCCCAATCGATTTCTACGGTATGTACATCAAACATGTCTTGTCCTTTATGTACCGGCGCTTATCCCATTGAACCTGTCAATGGAACACAATGTTTCGCCGGCTTGGGCTGTGTTTTTGGCACCATGGGCAAGACAACAAGAAACCTGAAGTTTGACGCTTAACGCGGATCAGATGGCTTGTAATCCTGCCCTTTTACACCAAAGTCTTGGCGCCTGTTTCGTTGATAACCTGTCGCGGGACACAGCAAAAACCCGCCAAAGGCAAACCTGCAGTCCCGGATCCGGGATCTGCGGGAAATTCATTTGTTATCGGCGCAAGCCGAGACGCTCGATCAGCGAGCGGTATCGCGCTTCATCACCCGCTTTTACATAGTCGAGCAAACGGCGGCGCTGGGAGACGAGCTTCAACAGGCCACGGCGGGAATGATTATCCTTTTTGTGGTCCTTGAAATGCTCTGTCAGATTGGCAATTCGTTCAGAAAGGATCGCCACCTGCACTTCGGGAGAGCCGGTGTCGTTTTCTTTTGTTGCATATTCCTTGATAAGCGCGGATTTGCGCTCTGGCGTAATCGACATCGTCTTTTTTCCTTTAATTGTACGGAATACCGCCTCAGACGGTCCCGGAATTCTCGAGACGCCCACAGCCGGGATGTCGTCCAGCAGGGGCCGTTAATAAACCGGCATGCAATTTGCGAGCCGGTTGCGGTGCATATAGGGGATTTTCTTGCCAAACACCAGTACTTTGTCGTCGATTAGTCATGACAATCGTCTCTGCCTCAGATCTGTGAGACGGTAAAAACACGCTTGGGATGAAACGATCCTTGTTCGACATCACCGAGTGCAACAAGCTCGTCTCCACAGACGGCGCATGCATCGTTTGCATAGGCCAATGCGTCGCGACCGCGTAACAGTACAGGATTGCCCGATCTCAATCGCTGGGCCTGATTCCTGTCCACCGGAACCTCCGAAAGTTCTTCCAGTGCTGCTCCGGTAGCCAGAATCTTCTCATCCAGCATCTCCAGGTCATCTTGAAGTTTCACAAGTTCTTCGAGCGGAACAAGATCTTCCTCGAGAAATGGGCCCACTCCGGTTCTGCGTAAGTCGCTGATATGACCCAGACAATCAAGATCCCGACCCATGTCACGCGCCAGTGCCCTCACATAGGTTCCCTTGCCGCATTCGGCTTCGAAAATGGTGGCAATGACCTTGCCGCCTTCGTGAATGTTCTCAACAATTTCGAGACTGTCGATGGTCACTTGCCGGGCTTCAAGGGTCACGTCCTCGCCATCCCTTGCGAGTTTGTAGGCTCGTTCGCCATTGATCTTGACTGCCGAATATGCCGGCGGAACCTGGTTGATCTCACCGATGTAATTGCTGGTCAGTGCTTCAATTTCTTCGATTGTAGGCCGGTTCCCGGACGTGGAGGTAATTTCGCCCTCTAGGTCATCTGTATTGGTTTCGGCACCCCAGCAAACGGTGAATCGATAGATTTTCTTGCCGTCCATGACATAGGGCACCGTCTTGGTTGCTTCACCAAGCGCAATTGGCAGCATGCCGGAGGCAAGCGGATCAAGGGTCCCGGCATGTCCTGCCTTGGCGGCCTTGAACAGCCATTTCAGCTTTGACACGCATTCCGTCGAACCCATCCCGACCGGCTTGTCCAGAATGATCCAGCCTGAAATTGGCCTGCCCTTCTTCTTGCGCTGGCGGCTCATTGTTCGTCTCTTCCCGGCTGGTTCGTTTCCTGCGCAGTGGCATTTGTACCGTCATCGCTTTGCAGGTCGCGGGCAACATCCGGGCGGTGCAGAAGCGCATCTATCCGCTCGAAATTGTCGAAACTGGTATCGGCTCGGAAGCGAAACTCCGGCATATACTTCATTTGGCGCAATGCCGGTGACAATCGGCCTCGAATTAGCTTCTGATTTTCGGCAAGCGCCTTGATGATCGGCTGCGGTTCGGAAATCCCCAGCGGTGAGATGAACACGGTCGCGATCTTCAGGTCAGGCGACATCGCCACTTCCGTAATCGATATCACGGTCTTCTCGATTACCGGATCCGGCACATCACCGCGCTGAAGCAGCTGGGTCAAGGCATGGCGTACCATTTCGCCGACACGCAACTGCCGCTGGGAGGGTGGTTTTTGTGGCATTTTGTTATTCCGCTCTCAAACAATAAGCAGACCGTTGACTAACCCAATTCGAATTGGATTGAACATGTCGGCATATTGCACCTGTTTACCGGAGCGGGTTGGGACCGCTCCGGGAGAAATTGGGAGCGTGGACCTACAGCTTTCTTGCTATTTGCTCCACGCGGAAACACTCGATTTGATCGCCTTCGCGAATATCCTGATAGTTTTCGAAGGCCATGCCGCATTCCTGACCGGCCTGAACCTCGTTGACCTCATCCTTGAATCGCTTGAGCGTCGACAATTTACCTTCCTGGATCACAACATCGTCACGCAGCA
Source organism: Pseudomonadota bacterium (assembly GCA_039030215.1). Taxonomy (GTDB): domain Bacteria; phylum Pseudomonadota; class Alphaproteobacteria; order Rhizobiales; family Rhizobiaceae; genus BOKV01. Next base: position 4,140 of record JBCCEP010000119.1, on the reverse strand, counting down.
ACCGGACACCGGAACCCCTTTCAACCCGGCCTTCCGTCACAAGGCAGCCGGCGATCTTGCCGACCTTTGAAACATTGAAGGTTTTCAGGATTTCGGCGTAGCCCAGGAAGGTTTCGCGCCGCTCCGGTGTGAGCAGGCCGGACATGACCGCCTTCATGTCATCCACGAGATCGTAGATGATCGAGTAGTACCGAATTTCGATACCTTCCCGGTCAGCGGCCTCGCGAGCCTGTTTGGATGCCCGGACATTAAATGCCAGGATCGGGGCATTCGACGTCGCCGCCAGGGCAACGTCAGATTCGGTAATCCCGCCGACTCCGGAATGGACAACCCTGGCCTGGACTTCATCGGTACCCAGTTTTTGCAGGGCTTGGACAATGGCTTCTGCCGAACCGCCGACATCGGCCTTGACCAGAACGGCGGCCTCTTTCAGATCGGAAGTCTGCAACTGGTTCATCATCTGCTCGAGTGAACCACGCGAACCGGCATGTTTTGCAACGGCCATCTCGCGAGACAGGCGACGGCGGTAATCGGAAACCTCGCGAGCCCGCGCTTCGTCGGCAACTACAGCGAGCCGGTCGCCGGCCCCGGGTGCGCCGCTCAATCCGAGCACTTCAACCGGCATTGAGGGGCCAGCATCATCAAGCCGCTCACCCTTGTCGTTGATAATCGCACGAACCTTGCCCCATTCGTCACCGGCAATGATGATATCGCCCTGGTGCAGCGTCCCGCGATTGACCAGCACCGTCGCCACCGGTCCACGCCCCTTGTCGAGTTGGGCCTCAATGACGGTACCTTCCGCCGGACGATTGGGATTGGCCTTGATCTCCATAACTTCTGCCTGCAGGAGAATGACCTCAAGCAATTTATCGATACCTTCGCCGGTGGTCGCAGAGACTTCAACGTCCAGCGTTTCACCGCCCATTGATTCGGTAAAGACTTCATGCTGCAGCAATTCATTCCTGACCCGATTTGGGTCGGCAGCCGGAAGATCGATCTTGTTGATCGCAACAATGATCGGAACGTCAGCTGCCTTGGCGTGATTGATCGATTCGATCGTTTGCGGCATCACACCGTCATTGGCGGCAACAACCAGGATCGCAATATCGGTCACCTCGGCCCCACGTGCGCGCATTGACGTAAATGCCTCGTGGCCCGGCGTGTCGATAAAGGTGATCTTGTGGCCGTCTTTTTCGATCTGATAAGCGCCGATATGTTGCGTAATGCCGCCGGCCTCTCCCTTGACGACATTTGCATTGCGAATGGCGTCAAGTAACGAAGTCTTGCCGTGGTCTACATGGCCCATAATGGTAACCACTGGCGGACGCGGAAGCAGGTCTGCTTCATCATCCTTCTCGTCAAACAAGCCCACTTCCACATCGGCTTCCGAGACACGCTTGACGGTATGGCCAAACTCTTCCGCAATGATCTCGGCCATATCGGCATCAATCACATCGCCGGGTTTCATCATCTGACCTTCTTTCATCAGATATTTGATGACCTCGACTGACCGTTCGGACATGCGGCTGGCAAGTTCCTGAATGGTGATCGTCTCCGGAAGGGTGACTTCCCTCGCGATCTTTTCGCGCGGGCCGGCACTGGCCATCGCCGCTCGGCGAGCCTTTTCCTGACGTCTTCTCATCGCCGCCATGGATGGCGCCCTGGCGTTCCCGTCCTCATCCAGCGCATTTGCCAGCGTCAGCTTGGTACGCCTTCTGTCATCACCGGATTTCGGCCGCGACGTTTTTTCAGGCTCATCTTTTATTTTGCGCTCAAAGGGCTTCAGTTCTTTCGGCTTGGCCTCTTCTTTCGGCGCGGGTGGCGCTTCACGAGCAGCCTCTGCGGCAGCCTGTTGTTCCTTGGCAGCTTGTTCTGCAGCGTCGGTCTCGGCTTTTTCCTTGGCCAACCTCGCATTCTCAGCTTCACGCTCGCGTTCTGCTAATTTTTTTGCAGTTTCCTCCGCACGCTTCCGACTTTCTTCTTCGCGTCGGTTCCGGTCTGCGTCTTCGCGCGCCTGAGCTTCCACAAGCGCACGCTTGCGGGCATCCATTTCGCTCTGGGAAAGCGTGGGACCGGATTCAGCTGCTTTGTTCTGTGACGCCTGGCCAGACTTTTCGTCTGCTTCATTTGTCTTTGCTCTTGCCTCAGCCTTGGGTGCGGAAACCTCGGCGGCTGGGCTCTGCTTCGCTGCAGAATCGGCTTTTTTGTCGGCTGCGGGTGCTTCAGCAGAAGGAGGAGTATCCGCTTCGGGTGCCGCGGTTGCCGGCTCCTGTTCGGGCGCAGGTTTTGCGTCACCTGGACGCGTCAGCCGGCGTTTGCGTGTTTCGACGACAACCGCCTTGCTACGCCCATGGGAAAAGCTTTGCCGAACGGTTCCCTGTGACACCCCGCCCCCTCGGAGCGTCAAGGTTTTCTTCGGACTCACACTGAGCTTTTTATCGTCAGTTTCGTTTTCACTCATTCTTGCGTACGACCTTGTTAATCTGTCAGTCGGAAATTCGTTCATAACGAATTCCGGAGGGTTTCAAGAACCTGTATGTACCTTGCCCGCCCATTAGGCAATTTAATCTTCATTCAGGCTGCTGTTTTCACTGTGTTCTCAGTCTTTCACGCCAAATAACGCTCCAGATTTTCTATGCGGTTCAACAATGCTTTCGTTGCGCCACCATGCTTTGCCGCTGCATGTATCACATTATGCCCCCCCAATGCCAAATCCATTTGCGAAGAAAGAAAGATTTGTTTAACGGCGGGCAGTTGGCCATCTTGTGCGCCGGCAGATTTCATCGCCTGCGCCAACTTTCTTACTCCATCTTCTGCAGCCTCTTTGGCATGCAGCACAAGATCACTCTTTCGAGATCGGATCAGGCCTTCGACCTTGTCAAATCCCATCACGACCAAACCGGCTTTTCGCGCCATTTTCAACGATCCAAGTACTGAGGTTTCAAGCTGTTTTTCAACCTCAGCTGCAAGATCATCCGGAACAGTCACCTTTTCCTTGAACCCGCGCGAAAACAGGTTTTTCGAGGCGGCTTCAGCGACAAACGCCTTGTTTGCGGTGACCCATACGCCACGGCCGGGCAATTTGCGATTGATATCTGCAATGACACCACCTTCAGGAGTCATGACAAATCTGATCAAATCGGCAGCATCATGCGTCTTTCGCGAGACAATACAGGTGCGCTCATTCATGTCTTCGCCCCGATTGCCGTGTTTTCGCAAGACTGTCCGCCTTTCGATCAGGCCTCTGCTGTCTGTTCTGTATTATCCTCTTCTTCTGGTTCCTCTTCCGGCGGATTGAGTTCCTCTTCGGTGACCCAGCCTGCCTTCAATCTTGCCTGCATGACCATTTCTTCAGCCTGAACGCGCGAGAGGCCAAACGAATCCAGGAACCCTGAAAATCTTTCGGTCTCGCCTGCTTTGCGTTCGGTCCAGCCGATAAGATCATCTGCTGCACATCCGGCGAAATCCTCAATCGTCTTGATCTCTTCCTTGCCAAGCGCAACCATCATTGCTGTCGTAATTCCCTCGATTTCGCGCAACTCATCTGCCACTTCGAGCTTTTTGCGCTCGGCATCGAGTTCCGCTTCCTGGCGCTCGAGAAATTCGCGCGCCCGCGCCTGCAACTCTTCTGCAGTGGTTTCGTCAAAACCGTCAATTGAACTGATTTCTTCCGCCTCGACATAGGCAACTTCGTCAACAGAGGCAAAGCCTTCCGAGGCAAGCAATTGCGCTACCATCTCGTCGACATTCAGCGTTTCCATGAATCGGCTGGTGTTTTCGACAAATTCTGCTTGGCGCCGCTCGCTTTCTTCCTGCTCGGTCATGATATCGATGTCCCAGCCGGTCAATTGCGAAGCCAGACGCACATTCTGGCCACGCCTTCCGATCGCCAATGAAAGTTGATCATCCGGTACGACGACCTCAATGCGCTCGGCATCTTCATCAAGAACGACCTTGGCAACTTCTGCCGGCTGAAGCGCGTTCACGATAAAGCTGGCAGCATCTGCCGACCATGGGATGATATCGATCTTCTCACCTTGCAATTCGGCAACGACTGCCTGCACACGGCTGCCTCGCATTCCGACGCAGGCGCCGACCGGATCGATCGAGGAATCATTGGAGATCACGGCAATTTTCGCG
>JBCCEP010000118.1:0-10362 GCA_039030215.1 Pseudomonadota bacterium | reverse complement strand
GTCCAGCCGGTATATGGAGATCATCGGCACGCGGTATAATCCAAGTTCAAGCAATACTGTTCCGGAAGCAGCCAGCGCCACATCTGCCTGCTTGAACGCTGCTTCCTTGTCCTCTTCGGAATCAACAATCTCGGGTGGATTGGCCCATTTGGAGACGGCTGCAGAAATCTCTTCGGTCAAATGCGGCACCACCGGCATGATTGTCCGGTATTGATGCCCCCTCTCCTTCAGGACATCAAGCGTTTGGGAAATATCCGGCAGCAACAGCTTGACCTCTGACCGTCGGGATCCGGGCAACAACAGCAGGACGGGTTCAGCATTCTTCGTAGGCTTCCGCTTCGGACGAAGCTGTTTGACCCTGTTGGACAAGGGGTGGCCTACATAGGTAGCTTCCGGACCACCAAGCTCAGCCAGCAATTTGGGTTCGAACGGCAATATTGCCAATACATGATCGATATAGGACTTCATCTTCGGCGCCCTACCCGGGCGCCAGGCCCATACACTTGGACAGACATATTTGACAATCAAAATGCCCGGATTTTTCTTGCGCACTTTCCGAGCAACCCGATGTGTGAAGTCGGGGCTATCGATCAGGACCAGAACATCAGGTTTCTTCTCGATGATATCTTCAACAGTTTGGTCTATCCGCTTCAGAATGGTTGGCAGACGCCCGAAGACTGCCGAAAAGCCCATAACCGCGATGTCCGAAACATCAAAAAGGCTTTCCACACCCAGTGCCTGCATGCGTCTTCCGGCCAAACCGGAAAACTCAGCCTCAAATCGGATTTTCCGCATTCCCTCGATCAGGTCAGCGCCCAGAGAGTCGCCCGATTCCTCACCGATTACGAAATAGACTTTTGTAGCTGGCAATTTTTTGTCAGCCATCAATCAAGCCTTCATTGGAAGCCAGTCCATAAATGAATATGCCGGCCTTTTTTGCCGCGTCGATTGTTACTTCACGTTCCAAAATGATCGATCGGTCAGCTTCTAAAGCAATTCCCTTCAGCCCTGCGCGAATTACGCCCTCTATTGTATTGGGTCCGATTGCGGGCAAATCGACGCGAATGTCCTGCCCCGGTTTCATCGTCTTTACCAACACACCGTGCTGGCCTTCCATCGGCATCTTTCCGATCTGACGCATGGAAACAATGCGCTCCAGCATTGCGTCAGTACCTTCGACACCTTCCAATGCAACCACCCGGCCTGCTTCCGCTACCGAGGCTTGCCCGATATCAAATGCACCCAGCGCCTTGCAGGCGGAAAATCCTAGTCTAATGGTTCTGATCCCAGCCGAACCCGGTTTTCTGCCGGCGATTGGTCCCTTCTGCGCCAGTAATTGTGGCGCAATCTGATGTGGTCCGACAATCTCAATGCCTCGTTTTTCGAACAGTTTTATCGTTCCCGACAGTACGGTATTGTCGCCGCCAAGCATGAACGTCAGCACTTGCGGCAATGACATGATTGCGACGAGATCAAGTTTCAGCTTGAGCAGATCGGGCCGTTTTCTAACGCCACCGGCAAAGACGACCTCATCTATACCATATTGTTTCAACAGTTTGAAAAGTTTGCCAATTTGGCCCCAGGCCATGATTTCGTGGGGATAGTCGCTGATGTTCGGTTCGGCTTCACCCTCTATCCCAACCAGGTAAGGTTTGCGGCCTGCCTTTGATGCGCCCTGCGCGATCTCGATCGGCATCTGACCATAGCCACAGATGATCGCGAGATCGTATTTCCCTGACGCTGTCTGCGTGTTGTGCTCGGTTCGGTCGCCAGACATTTATGCCAATCTGCCAATAATCGCCGGTCAGTCTGTCTTGCCATTTCGAGGGGTACAGAAAGCCCTGCCGCTGTCTTCCCGGACAAACTCGACAATTTCTGAGACGACCGGATCATCAACAATATCATCTGACAAGGTATTGACCGCATCCGAAAGTGGCAAGCTCTCCGAAAACAGTTCCTTGAACGCCTTGCGAGCATTGTGAATGCTATCGCGAGAAATGCCAGCGCGTTTCATGCCGACCAGGTTCAGCCCTCCGAGATAGGCCCGGTTTCCGATTGCGACCCCATAGGGAATTAGATCGTTCTCAACCCCTGCCAGGCCACCAATGAATGCGTGATCCCCGACACGGCTAAACTGGTGAATTGCCGACCCGCCACCAAAAATTACATTATTTCCTATTTTGCAGTGACCGGCCAACATCACATTGTTTGACAGTATGACACCGTTCCCCACGATGCAGTCATGCGCAACGTGAGAGCTCGCAAGGAACACACATCTGTCACCAACGATTGTCTTTCCCTGATCGCCGGCTGTTCCCGGGTTGATCGTCACATATTCCCGAATTGTGCAATTTGCACCAACTACCAGACTATTGGGCTCACCTTGATATTTCAGGTCCTGCGGTTCATGACCGATGGATGCGAATGGAAAAATACGGGTGTTCTCACCTAATGTCGTGTTCCCTGAAACGACGACATGACTTATCAACTCGACACCGGAATTGATGGTGACATCCTTGCCGACAACACAGTAGGGCCCAATTCGTACGTTCTCACCGAGATCTGCGCCAGTTTCGATAATGGCGGTTGGATGAATATCATTGGTCATCAGGCAACGTCCTCAGGATCGACCATCATTGCGCTAATGATCGCCTGAGCAACTTTCTCTTCGCCGACAACGGCGTTGCAATCAAATCGGAAAATGGTATTGCGCTGTTTCAGTTTAACGACGCGCAATTCCAGAACATCGCCAGGCACTACCGGTTTACGGAACTTGGCATTATCGATTGTCATGAAGTAAACAAGCTTCCTTTTACCCTTGGAATGCCGGTTGGCAACAATCGCGCCGCAGGTCTGGGCCATTGCTTCAATAACCAGAACGCCCGGCATGATTGGCGCTCCGGGAAAATGCCCATTGAAATGTGGTTCGTTTACCGTGACGTTTTTTATGCCAGTAGCCTTGTCATCACTTTCGATATCTACAATACGATCAATAAGCAGAAACGGATAACGATGCGGTAGCAGCACAAACAGGTCATTGATTTCAATCGGACCAAGAGAATCCAGGTTAGTCATCCTGCCCCCTCTCATCATCTTTCTTACGGATCATCGATTTAAGTTTCATATTCATTTTCATCCAGCTGCGTACATCCATTGCAGGATAGCCGATTACCTTTTCACCGGGTTTTACATTGAAATTCACGCCAGAACCGCCGCCCACCTGCGCGCCATCTCCAATATGGATATGCCCAACGATCCCTGCCTGACCAGCCACAACTACAAAATCGCCCAGCGTTGCACTTCCAGCAACGCCAGCCAATCCGACAATCACGCAATGGCGACCGATAGTAACGTTGTGACCAATTTGGACAAGATTGTCGATCTTCGTGCCCTCTCCAACTACCGTATCCCGATTGGAACCGCGATCGATAGTCGAGTTCGCCCCGATCTCCACTCCGTCCTGAATAATCACCCTCCCGATCTGCATGATCTTCTTGTGACCGCCAGGGCCCATCGCAAATCCAAATCCATCCTGACCAATTCGAACGCCGGGATGAATGATCACATCATTGCCGATAAATGCGTGGATTATGCTGGCATTTATTCCTACTGTGGTATTGCGGCCGATTTGTACATTTCGGCCGATAACCGCACCAGCAAGAATTCTTGATCCGCTACCTATCGAAGCCTGTTCGCCAATTACTGCACCTGCCTCAACAACAACGTCCGCCTCAATTTCCGCGCTATCACTGATGTGAGCTGAAGCAGATATGCCTGTCTCACCGGAAGCCGGTTCCGGTCTGCCAGCGGATGGAAACAACATCTTCAATACTTGCGCATAAGCATTGTAAGGGTTCTCATGCACCAGCAACCCTACGTTCGAACGAATTTTCTCCGAGTGTTTTTCTGCGCAGATTACTGCTGCGGCCTGCGTTGTTTCTGCATGCTTTAGATAGCGTGGATTATCAATGAATGTGATTGCGCCTTTGGATGCAGCCTCGATAGGCGAAGCAGATGTTATTATCTGATCGGACAGTTCGACCGTCTTCAGATCTGCACCGATTTCCTTGGCAATCTGTCCCAGATTTTGTGGCACAGCAGAGAAAAATACGGGATCGCTCATCTTGTCATCTGATCACATGTTTATCATTCGGCATGGATTTGCCGAACATGCATTTGAATTCGTTTTATGAACCGAATGGTCCCAGGAACACAAGACCTGAATTGGATTTACATTGCGCCTATCAGAAGGAGGTGCTTACGCCAAAGCTGAATTCGCGTGTATCGTCCCAAGGCGCCTCTGAAATCGGGAACGCATAGTCCAGTCTCAATGGGCCGAACGGTGATGCCCAAATAACCGATGCACCGACCGAAGCCCGCAATGTATTATCATCAAGTTGTTTGGTAGAGACGCCCGGATTGGCATCTGTAATCGCCTTGCGCGTTGCCGAATCCAGCCCCCACAATTGACCGGCATCGGCAAAGAATCCACCACGTATACCGATCGACTCAGGCAGGAACGGCATTGGGAAAGTGACCTCGGCAGTAGCATTCCAATAGTATATACCACCAAGCGCATCGCCGGTCACCGGATCGCGAGGTCCAAATCCATAGCTGTCAAAGCCGCGAATATCACGTGAACCCTGGAACGTATTATCTTGCGTGCGGTAGTTGGATGCACTGCCCCAAACCCAGTTGCCGCCGCCACGGACGCGCAACATGCTAACCAGATCGGCTTCATCTGAGAGCAATGTGTATCTGATCGCCGAACCAGTGGTAGACGCATACTGTGCATCGCCACCAGCACCCCAAAGCGTGTTCGTCAGTCTGTAGTAGACGCCTTCACGTGGATCCCGGACATTGTCCAGGTCGACATGGGTTATCGAGAATCCAAATCCGGACTTTGTCCAACTCGGACTTCTGGCCAACGCTGCCGAGAGCTCTCCCGAGGAGTTGCCCTGGATACCATCATCCGGGAATGGATCACCTATGCTTCCTGAATCAATTTCGTCACCATCAAATTGGGTTTCCTGATCAACGAAAGAATAGAAAAACTGGCTTCTGGTATTGTCGGTAATCGGAACACCAAATCGCAGTGTTCCACCATAGGAATCGATACCGTAGGACCGGTTACTGTTGGAATCGGACTCTTCGTAGAACAAATCAAAGCCGCCGGAAATGCGGTATCCCAGGAAATAGGGCTCGGTAAAGCTCAACTGATATCTCTGGTTGTCCGTGCCAAACCCGGCAGAAAGCTTCAGAAACTGTCCTCTTCCCAGGAAGTTGCTTTCGGAAAACGAGATTTCACCCAGAGCGCCATTAGCCGTCGAATAACCGCCACCAACCGCAAATTCGCCCGTTGCCTTGTCAACAACACGTACAGTCACGATCATCTTGTCAGGTGAGCTTCCGGGGCGGGTGGAAATGTTCACCGATTCAAAGAAGCCCAATCCCTCGAGACGTCTCCTGGTACGCTGCAGCATTACCTGGTTGAGTGGATCGCCTTCGGAAATATCAAACTCCCGACGAATGACATGATCGCGCGTACGATCATTGCCAACGATGTTGATCCTCTCGATATAGACGCGAGGGCCCTCATCAATCTGATAGACGACATCGATGGCGTTGGTACCGAAGTCCCTGTCACCGCGAGGAACCACCTGTACAAAGGCAAACCCGCTTTCGGCGAAATTCTCGGTCAGTGAAATTATCGTGTCTTCGACTTTTTTCGAACTGTAGTACTCGCCAGGCTGTGTCTCGAGCAGCGGGTATAGTGAATCGGTATCGACTTCAGCAATGGTGCTGTCAATCGATATGTTTCCGAATGTATAGCGGGGACCCTCGTCAACCGAAATTGTAATCAGGTACTGATTGTCAATATCATCATATTGAACATCGGTGGAAAGGACCTGAAAGTCGGCAAACCCACGATTAAAGTAGAATCTGCGCAGGCGTTCTTCGTCGGAACGAAGCCGTTCGGGATCATAAATGTCATCATTTCGCAGCCAGCTGAACCAGTTTGACTGCTTGGTCTCCATCACTTCCTGAAGCCGGCGCTGACCAAAGGAGTTGTTTCCGATAAACGTGATGCTTCTGATTTTCGTCTTGTCGCCCTCATTCACCCGGAAAATTACGTTAACCCGATTATTGGCAAGCGGAACGACTTCATAGCTGACGGTCGCATCTTCCCGGCCAACACGCGAATAGGCCTCACTTATTCTCAAAACGTCAGAGGAAACTTTCTCCTCCGAAAAGACGGATCTGGCTGATGTCTGGACAACACCTGCCAACGCAACATCCTTGAGACGCTTATTGCCCTCAAAGAATACGTCATTGACGATGCCACTTTCATCAACTTCGACAATCAGTGTCGAACCCGACTGGTATATTGAAACGTCGGTAAACAGGCCGGTACCATAGAGCGCCTTGACCGAGTCATCGATATCCTGATTGTTAAATTGCTGCCCGGGTGAAATCGTAAGATAGGTTTTTACAGTGATTTCATCCATGCGCGAATTTCCGCGCACGTCGATACGGTTCACAACGGCAGCTTCTGCTACGATAGACATGCTTCCAAGCATAAGCATGCCAAACGCAATCGGCTGAGCACCCAGTGCCAGCGCAACAATCGCAGCTTTAACAAATTTATTCATTCGAACCATTCTTAATTCTTCGCCCAAACTGCCGGTCTTTTGCGGGTTTGTCTCCGGTTTTCCGGTAGTTTCCAGCCGCTCAATCCCTCGAACCACATTCCGCCATCGCACCCGCCCCGACAGTACAAAGCTGAGAATCTCTTCTTTAACAAACCTTTTACAATGTTTTTTGTGGCAAGCAACCATTCCTCAACTAAGATTTTTATAAATTTGTCAACGTGTTGCAGAATGGCCAGCCTAAAGACCCATATGGTTAATCATGACCTAAGTTCCGGGCACCATGTGACCAGAATCAAGCGCTTTTAAGACAAAAATTTAATGTGAATATTCAACCAGAACTAAACACGAGTTGCGTAAGATCGTTCCAGGTTGCAAAAACCATCAGCATTAACACCAATGCCAGACCGATTCGGAAGCTTATTTCCTGGGCATTTTCGCTCAATGGCCGCCCGCGAACAGCCTCAATCGCGTAAAACACCAAATGCCCACCATCAAGCATGGGAATCGGGAACAGGTTAAGCAATCCGATACTGACAGACAAAACAGCAGCCAAATTTATCAACGCACTGGGCCCGAGCGTCGCCACATCACCCGAAACCTTCGCGATTCGGATCGGCCCACCCAACTGGTCAGCCGACTGCCAACCCGTCACGATATCCCGCAGATACCCCATGGTTCGGGCAATGATAAACCAGGTTTCACCGACACCAGCTGCGACTGCCTCGACCGGCCCGTATTTGACAATCCTGAAATTGGCGGTGGCGGAATCATTAGCGATCCCGATAAATCCGATTTCCTGCTTGTTACCGAACCGGTCTTCTCGCCGTTCGTAGCGCGGTGTGACAACAAGCTGCTTTTCAATGCCGTCGCGCAGGACGACAACGTCCAGTTCACGTCCAGGGTTTGGAGCAACTATCCGCGGTATGTCATTGAAAGAATTTGTCTTTTCACCATTAATTGAAACGACCACATCACCTGCCTGAAATCCGGCCGCTTGCGCTGGACTATTCTCGGTAACCGACGCGACAACCGGGTCGGTGACTGCCCGGCCAATAAACATGAAGGTCAGGGAAAAAATAACAATTGCGAGGATGAAGTTGGCAATCGGCCCGGCGGCAACGATTGCAGCTCGCTGCCAGACGTTCTTGTGAACAAAACTCTCTGATTTCTCGGCCTCGCTCATTTCAGCAGCCTTAGCCATATCAGGTGCTGATGCCTCGTTGGCATCGCCGAAAAACTTGACATAACCACCAAGCGGAATAGCCGAGATTTTCCAGCGGGTCCCCTTGCGGTCTGTCCTGCCCCATAATTCGGGACCAAAGCCTACGGAAAACGCTTCAACGCGAACGCCGTTCCATCTGGCAACCAGAAAATGACCAAGCTCGTGAAAAAACACCACGATGGTCAATACGATCAAAAATGGAATGATATATCCAAATAATCCAACGCCAGGCAGCTGTGCCAGAAAATCCATTTGTTCCTCGAAGAATAATTGTACACGTCCGGTATCAGCCGGACCAAAATTTCCTATGGTCTGCCACCACTAGCCGCCACATGCAAGCGCCAAACCGGCGTCGTTATGTTTATATTTCATGGCAGGATGAAGGCATTCAGAAAACCGGTTCCGGTACTACCGGGTTCCAATAGCACACCCCCGTTAAACCATCCGATAATCCACGCTGTAACTGAAGCAAAAATCAGTCCGTCGATCCGATCAAGCAGCCCACCATGGCCGGGAATTATCCAACCGGAATCCTTCCGATCAAAGGACCGCTTTATCCAGGATTCAAACAGATCGCCAATACTGGACAACGTTCCAAGCACCAAAGCCAGAACAACCGAAATTATTCCAAAACCATGCCCCAATAACAAACATATGATCGCAGTGACCAGCACAGATCCCGCAAGGCCTCCCAAAAAACCGGACCAGGTTTTGTTTGGTGAAATAGCCGGTGCAAACTTTGGGCCACCAACTTTACGCCCGACAAAATAGGCAAACGTATCAGCACCCCAAACACAGCCAAAGACCAAGAGAATTGCGTGCAAGCCATCAGTTCCACTGCCTCGCAGGCAAACAAGCGCGATAAATGGCAGGATCGCGTAAGTCAGGCCAAGGCCAACCCACAATTGGCGCTTCCAGAAAAATTGAAATGCGCACAGCAGTAGAATCATGCCGCCACCAAATGCCGCTGCGATAGCCGGAGACGAAAACAACCAAAGCAAGACAAAGAGCAAAATTACGCCGTAGCCAATACCGGCAAGCTGCAAGTCTGAACGGTCTGCTACGATGTCACTGAATTCGAAATAGATTAGTGCTATTCCGGCCACGCAAAGCGCAAGGAAGTAAGGACCACCTAAAGTGGTTGCCAATAACGAAATTCCAATCAGTACCAGTGCTGATATTATCCTCAGGGGCAATTCGGCCTTTGCCGTCCCCGCCGGCTTGGAATTTTTGCTCAAGAGCCAGTTTCCCGGGAACTTACCGCCTCAATCCCTCCATATCGCCGTTTACGGTTCGAATATTCGCGGATCGCCTCGGCAAGTTCGGCATCGCCGAAGTCGGGCCAGTAACATTCAAAAAATACAAACTCGGCGTAGGCAGCCTGCCAAAGCAGGAAATTCGATATCCGTTTCTCGCCACTGGTACGGACAATCAGATCGGGGTCAGGAACGTCCCTTGTCTGCAAGTTTTGCTGCAGGGCATTCTCATCAATGTCTGAAATCGAAATTTCTCCGGACACAGCTTTTTCCGCCAGTTTTTTGGCTGCCTGGGCGATCTCGGTGCGTGCACCATAGTTAAACGCAATTATCAGCGTCTGGGCGGTGTTTTGCCGGGTAAGTCTGCATGCCTCATCGAGAAGCGCCAATATGTCATCAGGGACGCCTTGCCTTTGCCCAATGACGAGAATTCGAACATTGTTCTGATGTAGTTCTGCAAGATCGCGGCGAATGAACAATCTCAACAATGAGAACAGATCATTGATCTCGCTGTTCGGACGGGACCAGTTCTCGGTGGAAAACGAATAGAGTGTCAGAAATTCCACGCCCCGATTGCGTGCCGCTTTGGTTATTTTGCGAACAGCTTCCACGCCCTGGCGATGGCCAGCCGTCCGCGAGAGCCCCCGCTGCTGGGCCCAACGTCCGTTCCCATCCATTATGATGGCTATGTGGCGTGGCGTATTGCCACTTCCACTGTTTTCCATCTGCAATGCTCCGCCCGATCGCCGGATGACTCCCAAACAGGAATTGATCCCGGTTAAACCTGCATTATTTCAGTTTCTTTGGACGCAACTGTACTGTCTACGTTATTGATAAACTCGTCTGTCAGTTTCTGTACCTTGTCAGAAAGAGCTCTCGCCTCATCCTGACCCAAATCGCCATCTTTTTCAGATTTTTTCAAAACATCCATACCGTCACGGCGTACATGTCGAATAGCGACTTTGGCATTTTCTGCATATTGATGCGCCACCTTTACAAGTTCCTTGCGGCGCTCTTCGTTCAATTCAGGCAACGGAATGCGCAGATTGGTGCCGTCTGTTACCGGATTAAGACCTAAATTCGATTCTCGAATGGCTTTTTCTACCGCGCCGACCATGGATTTGTCCCAGACCTGAACAGCAACCATGCGAGGTTTGGACTGCAGTTGAATCGCTACCGAATGGGCTGCCGTAGTCATGACTGATTTGCCACCTTATACCACCAATTTTCC
>JBCCEP010000117.1:0-10380 GCA_039030215.1 Pseudomonadota bacterium | reverse complement strand
GAATTGCCAGGCCGGTATTGGTCTTGTTCACGTCATATGGGCCGGCAAATACGCTGGTGGCAAGCATTACTGTAAGCGCCGCAGTTGTAGCGCCAATGCGGAGTGTCTTTAGCATGTATTCTCCTCGGGCAGGTCCGCCCCTTTTTTCAGAACTTTGGTGCGAATCGATCGCGATTGCTCTGTTGTGGCAAATAGATTTCGACGCCGCATCAAGCGGCTCCTGCAATCTAGGTGTTGACTCAAACACACGCAAAACAAACAAATGTGCGGATGATGTGATCGCGGGTTACCCGATCGTATGCTGGCGGGTTTTACCTGTCGCGAGATAGGAATTCTGATATCCGATTGATGGCCCGTTCGATATTTTCGGATGAATTTGCATAGGAAAGGCGAATATAGCCCTCTCCCAGAATACCGAAATCCGGTCCGCCAATCACCGCAACCCCACAATCTTCAAGCAGCTTGGAAGCAAGCGGCTTTGCCTGCCATCCGGTTTCCTTGATATTGGGAAAGGCATAGAACGCACCCTTCGGTGTAATGCAGCTGACACCGGGCAGTTTGTTGGCCAACTCCACTGTCAATTTGCGGCGGGCATCGAAAGCGGCCATCATTTCAGCCACGGCGTCCTGGGGGCCATCAATGGCCGCAATACCGGCATGTTGTGCGGGAGCATTGACGCAGGACCATGCGTTGACGGCGAGTTTCCTGACATTGTCGTAAAGCGCATCCGGCCAGACAGACCAACCCATGCGCCAGCCGGTCATTGCCCAGGTCTTGGACCAGCCGTTCAAAAGGATCAGCCGATCACGCAGATTTGGGAAGGTCAGCATCGAAACATGCTCCTCGCCGTCATAGGTCATGACATCGTAGATTTCATCAGAGAGAATTGCGACATCCGGGTGATTTTCCATGCCGGCGGCAAATTTTTCGACTTCACTGCGGGGCGTTACGCCGCCCGTCGGATTGGCAGGTGAATTGATGATGACCAGTCTTGTTTTTTCATTGACCAGCGACAGTGTTTCCTCTGCCGAAAAGGCAAAACCGTTTTCCTCCCGCATCGGTATCGGTATCGGTTTTGCGCCGGTAAATTCGATCATTGAACGGTAGATGGGAAAGCCGGGATCGGGATAGAGAATTTCGGTTCCCGGCTGACCAAACATCAAGATCGCCGCAAACATGGTAACCTTACCGCCAGGCATAATCATTACATTATCGGGCGAGATTTCCACGCCGGTCGTCTGGAGCGTTCTTCTGGCAACCGCTTCACGCAATGGCAGAATGCCATTTGCAGGCGTGTATCCGTGATGGCCGTCCTTTAGTGCCTTTATTGCCGCCTCCACGATATGGGGCGGTGTTGAAAAATCGGGCTGACCGATGCCAAGATTTATGATGTCGCGGCCCTGTGAAGCCAGCTCGGTTGCCCTGGCAAGGACGGCAAAGGCATTTTCTTCGCCAATGCGACTAAATCCCTCGATTGGTATCGGCATTCATATTCTCCATTGATGCATGGTCACAAACAGGAACAGTCAGTGTAAAGATGAGTGCTTGTAAACCGGATTTGACTGAAATCTTTTTTGCGGCAGATTTGTGCGTGGAGCAAGCATGATGAACGAGGATTTGACCAATTGGAAGGGTTGCGACCAAGTCGAGGTGCCGGTCGTAAGCGGTACACATGTGAAGGTCCGACCGCTAACTGAGTGTCACGAAGCACTTGAATTGTGGAGCGCGCTCGGCGGATCTGATGCAAATGACTATATGCGTTTCTTTCCAAATCCCGATTTTGCCGACGGTGGCGCATTCTGGGACTGGCTAGAAGCTGCACGCGGTTCGTTTCAGACTGCACTGTTCGTTCATCCCGGCAGTGGTCAGATCATGGGGATGGCGAATTACATGCGTAATGACCCGGCCAATGGCAGCGTGGAGGTTGGCGCGATAGCCCATGGAAAAATGATGGCGGCGACACCTGCCTCGACAGAGGGACAATATTTGCTTGCCCGGCATGTCTTTGAGCAGCAGGGATATCGTCGCTACGAGTGGAAGTGCCATAATGAGAATGAGGCATCAAAACGTGCGGCATTGCGCCTGGGATTTACCTTCGAAGGTGTCTTCCGCCAGCACATTGTTTCACGCGGGAAAAATCGTGACACAGCCTGGTTCTCGATGATCGACAAGGAATGGCCAAGTATCGCTGCTGCGTTCGAAGCATGGCTTGATCCCGCCAATTTCGATCTGGAAGGCAGGCAGATCAGACGGTTGGAAGAACTACGCCTGGCGGATCAAGGTGCTGATACGCCGCCCAGTTTCTGACGACAAGGAAAGAGCCGCCGCGTCAGTTCTTGTGATCTGAGCCGCGATCAGGGGGCGGGCAGGTCGATTCGCGAACTCTCAATTGGGGTTCAATCAATACCCGTTCGCGTGGCGGTGGATTGCCGGAAAGGATCGCGATCATGGCGCGCGCTGCGAGACGACCTGCTTCCTGCTGGCCGTTCCAGACCGTGGTTAGTGCAGGTGAGGTAATTTCGGCTTCGGCAATATCATCATAGCCGGTCACCGCGACATCCACACCCGGTTCGAGGCCGATGGATCTAAGGCCGCTCATGACCCCAATTGCTACAAGGTCATTGAAACAGACAATGCCACTAGGCTTGATGCCATCGGCGAACATTGCCCTGACCCGGTCATAACCCGCCTTGCGGGTTGCTTCCGATCCGATCTGCCATTCGCTCCGCGGCTCGATACCGGCCTTGTCCATCGCGCTGAGATATCCCTCACGCCGATCCCGTCCGGTGGAGGTCTCACGAAGACCGCCAATAAATGCGATTTCGCGATGGCCAAGTTCCAGCAGATGGCTGGTTGATATGAAAATTCCCTTTTTGTCGTCCCCACGAAATACAGGTGCGGAAGAGCCCTCCACCCAGCGGGCGATCATCACAACCGGCAGTCCATTGTCTTCAATTGCCTGAATGTCTTCAGCCCTGGTGCCGATTGTCGGCGAAACAATTACCCCGTCAGCGCCGAACTGGAGCAATGTCTGGATGAAGTTCGTCTGGATATCGAGATCGTCGTTGTGGTTGCAGAGAAGGAATGTCTGACGGCTCTGGCCGAGTTCACCTTCGATTGCCTTCAGGATTTCTGCGAAGAACGGGTTCATGATGTCATGAACCATGACGCCAATGATGCCCGATCTGGATGTTCTCAGGCTTGCCGCCCTTCGATTGTAGATATAGCCAAGGTCAGCAGCCGATTGCTTAATCTTGTCCCGGGTAATATCGGCAACCAACGGGCTGTCACGCAGGGCAAGGGAGACCGTGGCAGTAGAAACGCCAAGATTTTCGGCAATGGTGGACAGGGTAATCTTGCGGCTCAATCAATTTCCCTCCCGCATTCATTCGGGCAACAAACTGCGCAATGGCAGATCATAAGCACAGCTGCATACTTATGGCTGCCCGGCGGGTGTCGATACATCTTGATCACTATGCATTTTCATACTGGATTTTTTCTTGGCCTTTTTTTCACCCATGCGCTTGAGGATCTTCTGCAATATCTTGTTCAGACGCTTGGCGTCCTTTTCCTTCAACCCCTTGAGCGCTGACTTCTCTGCCGCTTCCCAGGTTTCGTCTATTTGTTCGATTGCATGCGTGCCCTGAGGCGTCAAAAACACCTTGAACTGCCTGCTGTCGGTTTGTGATGGCTGACGATCGACAAAACCCTGGGCTGCCATTCGGGTTACCATTTTAGTGACAGTTGGGGGCCGGACGCCAAGATTTTTCGCAAGTTCACCCATGGATTGTCCATCCTGGGTGCCGAGGCTTTTCAACAATGCATCCTGACCGGAGTATAATCCGCGTTCGAGAAGCAGTGCGGCGCGCATGGACCTGCAATAGCGGGCGGTGAGCAACAGTTTGCCTGTCAGACTTTCATCTTTGGCCAATGGGCTATCTCCAAAACTCATACGGGTATGCCGAAAAGTCAGCCTAAGATTGTTTGCCGCCTAATGTCAAAGCCGCTATAGATCGAATTGCAATGTTTGCAAGCCTGAACCGGCCTTTATTTGGCTAGCGCAATCTCCCCCGGAAACGAATTTGATGCCGGATACAAGCAACAAAGAGAAAATCTGGCTGAAAAACCCCCTGGCAATACTGGCGGAGGATGCCGGAGGAGGCGTGGTAGTTCAAGGCACGGAAATTGTTGAAATTTTGCCTTCCGGCAAGTCACCTGATGGCACAATCGATCACATTCTTGATGCTTCCGAGCATGTTCTGTTACCGGGACTAATCAACACACATCATCACTTCTATCAGACTTTGACCCGTGCCCACCGTGATGCGATCAACAAGGAATTGTTTGATTGGCTGGTGGCGCTGTATCCGGTGTGGGCGAAAGTGGTCAATCGCGACAGTTTTCGTCTTGCAACCCGTCTGGCGCTGACGGAATTACTGATGAGCGGCTGCACGACGGTCAGCGATCATCAATATGTGTTTCCTTCCGGTCTTGAGGATGCGATTGATATTCAGGCTGAGGAAGCCGAAAATCTCGGGATCAGGATTACCTTAAATCGCGGGTCGATGGACCTGTCGCAAAAGGATGGTGGTTTGCCGCCCGATAGCGTGGTGCAGGATACGGATGTCATTCTGACCGATTGCGAGCGCGTGATTTCGAAGTATCATGATCCGCGGCCGGGATCGATGTGTCAGGTGGCGCTTGCTCCATGTTCGCCCTTTTCGGTGACAACGGATTTGATGGTCCACACAGCAGAAATGGCCGGTAAATGCGGGTGCAGATTGCACACCCATCTCGGTGAGACCCATGACGAAGATGCTTGGTGTCTCGAGAAATTCAACTGCCGACCGGTGGACTATCTGGAGGAAACGGGCTGGCTCGGCAGTTCGACCTGGTTGGCGCATGGAATACATTTTGACAATGCGGAGATTGAACGGCTTGGGCATCACGGGGTCGGTGTTTGCCATTGTCCGACATCGAACATGGTTCTGGCTTCGGGAATTTGCAGGACAAAGGAACTTGAGGCTGCCGGTGTTCCCGTCGGGCTTGGGGTTGATGGCTCAGCCTCCAATGACGGGTCCAATCTGATGGAGGGGGTCCGCCATGCGCTGATGATCAACCGGTTGAAATATGGCGCTGCGCAAATCTCCCATCTGGATGCATTGCGCTGGGCTACCACAGGTTCGGCGCGCTGCCTTGGCCGAGATGATATTGGAAGACTGGAAGTCGGTATGCAGGCTGATCTGGCGCTTTACAAGTTGGATGATTTGCGGTTTTCCGGGGCAGATGATCCGCTAGCTGCGCTCGTTCTTTGTGGTGCGCATCGTGCCGACCGGGTGATGGTAGCTGGCCGGTGGCTGGTCGAAGACGGAATGCCGTTGGGGGTTGATACGGAACAATTGCGCAATCAACATGACAGGATTGCCAAGACATTGATTGGGAATGCCTGATGCTGCCGCCGAGATATTATCGTGATCTAAAGGATGATTTAGCCGGTTATGAAAATACGGACAGGTGGCTGGCAGTCCTGCCACTGGGCGCAACCGAGCAACATGGTCCGCACCTGCCACTGGAAACCGATCTGATCATAGCAGAGGGTATTGCCGAGCGGATGTCACAAGAACTGCCGTCTGATTTGCCGGTTACATTTCTGCCGGCAGAACCGGTTGGCTATTCTCCGGAGCATCTGGATTATCCCGGCACGCAATCACTAGGCTATGACGAGGCAATCAAACGCTGGTCTGCAATCGGCGAGAAACTCTACCGGCAGGGATTTTCAAGGTTAATGTTGCTGAACGCGCATGGCGGCAATTCACCGCTACTGAATATTGTTGCGACGGAACTACGCATGCGGTTTTCCATGCTCTGCGTTGCCACCAGCTGGACGCGATTTGTTGTTCCAGACGATCTGATCGACAGCGACGAAAAAGCTTTTGGTATCCATGGAGGTGACATTGAAACGTCTGTTATGCTGGCGCTTGCGTCTGATAGCGTGAACATGTCCAAGGCCGTAAATTTTGATAGTATTCAACGTGATTTTCATAACAAATACAAATATTTAAGAGCTTACGGACCGCACGCAATGGGCTGGAAAATTCAGGATCTCAATCCGGCAGGGGTGGTGGGAAATGCAAAAGCTGCGACGCGCGAAAAGGGAGAGCTGCTATTGGCAAATTCCGTCCGCGGTCTATGTGAGCTGGCAAAGGAGATGCTGGCGTTCGATCTGACCCTGTTTACCCAAAAACCTAAAAAACGGTCATAAGTGAAACTTTTCCTTCAAAAGAGCCGGAAAATATGGTGAGCATCGTGCCAGAGGGATCGATGGATGCTTAATGGATTCGGTTTAGAACAAACCGGCATAGCCGCTCTTAGACGACCGATCGCCGCCACAATTCTTGTGTTGGTGATCAGTGTCTTGGCCGTGACCGGCTTGCTCAGGCTGGGATATTCCGGGGCCAATGTCGACATACTTCGGGACGGATCCCAGGAATTTGCCGATTATGACGAATTGCTGTCATCCTTTCGTAACTTCAACAATGACGCAGTGATCCTGATCCGCGGAGATAACCTCGGTACTGTGGAAGGGATCGAAACCTATCGCGATCTGCACTTTGAACTTCAGTTTGAAGAGCAGGTAGAGAGTGTTCTGTCGTTGTTTTCGCTGGTGAAATATGAAGAAGCCACTGGCGGCTGGCAATCGGCATTACCGGCTGTTTTTGAAAATGACCAGCAGGTGGTCGAAGCGCTTGAGGAACTGAAGACCGATATTCCCAACTCGCGATCGCTTTTCAGTCCGGAAGGTGGCTCGGCGGTAATTGTCGTCTATGTGAAACCGGATGCGGTCAAGGATGCAGAGGTCAGAGATACCGTAAACCGTCTGGGTGAAGTTGCCGAACTTTTTGCTTCCGAGGATCTATCGATAACAATCGCCGGGCAACCCGCGATCCGGTCTGATCTAATCAAGAGCATCGTTGGAGATATTCTGTTTCTCCTGCCCATTGCCGCTCTGTTTTGCGCGCTGATCGCCTGGGTCATCTTCAGGAGTGTTGTCGCCGTTGCAATTACGGTGGCAGCACCGCTCATTTCGGTACTTTGGCTACTTGGCGGCATGGGACTGGCCGGAATCGATATCAACTTCCTGACCAACATTCTCCCGGTGCTGGTTGTTGTTGTGGTGTTTGCCGACACGCTGCATATGGTCATCAAATGGCTGGGTCTGGAACAGGATGGACTGGAGCGTCATGACGCACTGGAAAAGGCGGTAAGGCTGGTGGGACCTGCCTGCGTCATGTCTGCGATGACCACTGCGATTGCATTGTTCTCGCTTATTCTATCGGGGAATAACGGCCTGGCGGAACTCGGGATAGTCGGTGGTATTGCCATGCTGGCGAGCATGTTTGCCGTTTTGATCATCACGCCGGTTGCCGTTTATTGGGCGATCCGCGCTGGTTACAAGAATCCAGGCGTCAGCGCGATGCGGCTGTCCCGGGCGGCAGAGCCTGCAATCAAATTGTCCAGATATCCGCGATCTGTTGTTATTGTCGGGTTGATATTGGCCATGGCCGGCCTGTTCGCACATTTTGATATCGAAAGCCGATTCAGATTGGTCGACTATCTTTCTGCCGAATCCAGTGTCGCCCAAAGTGAGGAATTCATCGACAAGGCCTATCCGGGCAGTACACCGCTCTTTGCGATTGTAAGGCTGGACACAAACGAACCGTTGCTGGGCGACGACAATCTGAAGCGGTTTTACGATACACTGGACGGTGTCGGGGAAATCTTCTCTACCAGCTCGTTTTATTCTCTGGCGGACTTCCGTGACGAGATCGACAAGGGCGGTGGCGAGATCAAGGAATCCGACCTGGATGCTTTGCCGGCTTATCTTACCGCGCGATTTATATCCCCTGAACGTGACAAGGCGCTTGTAACCATTTTCTCCTCGGCGAATCTCGAGGCAGCGGTCATGCGCGGCCTGGTAAACAGCCTGAATGATGAAATGCGCGAGCGTGGTCTGGGGGAGCATGTCGCGATAACGGGTTTTCCCGTCCTGTCGGCGATTGTGGCGCCGAGGCTCATGGATAATCTGCGCCTCAGCCTGATCGCGGCCATCCTGATCTCGATCGCGCTCATCATGGTTTCGGCAAAATCCGTCAGGCGCGGCATTGCCTGTCTGGTGCCGAACCTATTGCCTGTCGTCTCTGTTGAATTATTTATGTGGATGATGGGTATACCGCTGAACATGTCGATCACTGTGGCGCTGACAGTTGCTTTTGGAATTGCCGTGAATAATTCCATTCACCTGCTCAATCAGTATGCGCATAACCGGCAGGAGTTGGGGACAGTCGAAGCAATGGACAAGTCGCTTCGGCAATTGTTGCCGGCCGTGCTTTCGACAACGCTTATTCTTGTAGCAGGCCTCGCGATTATGCTATTCAGTTCACTTCCAGTGATCGTATTGTTCTCGGCTGTGATGATCCTAACACTGATTTTTGCGATCCTGTTTGATGTTTTTCAATTGCCGGCACACATTCTTTTGCTCGAGCGGGGCGGGGAGTATGCGGGCAAAAATGTACCGGTTGAGAAAGGCTGACTTGGGGCTGCCGTCTTTTGAGTTGCCGGATATGGAGGTAAGTAGATGACTAAAGTGGCAGCTCTGGCAAACCACAGAAATGTGCTGAGCCTGATTGTTGGTTTACTGATGTGTGTAACCAGCGCATCGGGCGTAAATGCAGACGAACGCTTCTTTGCCGACCTTGTTGGGAATTGGCAAGGTAAAGGGTTGGTAAGAGACCTTCCCAGCAGTCCTCAAGAAAATATTCGATGCCGGCTTAACATGAGCGTACCGGGGCAAGGCAACCGCCTTAGTGTCTTGGGGAATTGTTCGGTTGCCGGCGTTGTTCTTCCGATAAACGGTTCGATTACCGCGCAGGGAAATGGTTATTCGGCAAATCTCTTTGCGAATATTGTCCAGGTCAATAACAGCAATTTCTCCGGAAGATTGCGCGGCTCGAAGCTGGCATTGTTCTATGACGGCATCGACATCTATACAAAGAAACGGGTCAAGGCGACGCTTACGATCGCGAAACGCGGGAATAAGGGATTTGATATCGGGATCCGACGGCATGATCCAAATTCCAGTGCCTCATTTAATGTTGGTACAATCCGGTTCCAAGCTCGCTGATCATAGGTCAAAAACTCTTACAGCAAGTGCCTTAGAATGAATTCAGGAAATGACGGATGACGAATTCCGAAACGAACGCGCTTGGCGACAGCAAAATTCCGGTGACGGTGCTTACCGGCTATCTGGGTTCAGGCAAGACGACGCTGCTAAACCGCATCCTCTCCGGTGATCATGGCAAACGCTATGCTGTCATCGTCAACGAATTTGGCGAGATTGGCATCGACAATGAGCTCATTGTTGAATCGGACGAAGAAATCTATGAAATGAACAATGGCTGTGTGTGCTGCACGGTTCGAGGAGACCTAATTCGTGTTGTCCAGAACTTGATGAAGCGCCGCGGCCGTTTCGATGCCGTGATTGTCGAAACAACCGGTTTGGCGGATCCAGCGCCGGTAGCGCAGACGTTCTTCATGGATGAGGATGTCCGGGAGAAAGCCGAACTTGACGCGGTGGTTGCGCTTGCTGATGCCAAGCATTTGCCTCAAAGACTAAAAGACAGTCCCGAAGCCGAGGATCAGATCGCATTTGCAGACGTCATTGTCTTGAACAAGACGGACTTGGTATCCGCCGAGGAAATGGAGAGTGTGGAGGCGCTGATCCGCTCGATCAATCCGGCTGCCGTCGTTCATCGCGCTGAGCGGGCCGATATATCGCTGGATGCCGTGGTCGGCAAAGGTGCTTTTGATCTGAAGCGTATCCTTGAGAATGATCCGGATTTCCTGGTCTTTGAAGAAGATGAGCCGGGCCATGATCATGACGGCGGTTCAGATGGCGATCATGATCACCACCATCATCACCATCACCATAATGCTGGCGGCCTTGATGCCAACACGCATGATACGACGATCATGTCGGTTTCGCTATCAGCTGGGGAATTGAATCCTGACCTGTTTTTCCGCTGGATCCAGAAAATAACCGAGATTGACGGCCCGGATATTTTACGGCTGAAGGGCATATTGGCCTTTCCGGATGATCCCGACAGATTTGTGGTGCAGGGAATTCACATGATCCTGGAGGGGGATCACCAGCGGCCCTGGCGTGATGATGAACAGCGCCGCAGCAGGCTCGTATTCATCGGGCGCAATCTCGATCGCGAGAAACTCGAAAGAACCTTTGCAGCCTGTGCCGCCTGACGATGCCTGGAATTACCAACGTTGAGGCAGGTGAATATGTGGAGTGGTGCGGCTTTGTCGGAATGG
>JBCCEP010000116.1:0-10427 GCA_039030215.1 Pseudomonadota bacterium | reverse complement strand
TTGCCTATCATGGTTCCATTCTCGTAATTCTGACCGCTGCAGGATGGCGCGGCTCATTGATTCCCGCAAGGCTGGACCCGGTAAAGCGGTTTGAAACACGGCAAACCAGTCATATGTCTTGTTGAAAACCGACTGAAAAATTGATCCTGATCATGGCGTCTTCGAGCGATAGTCGTCTAACATTGACAGGATATGAGACAATCTGATCTGAAATTGTGCTATGCATGACTGATTTGGTTGATATTACAGAGTTACATGCACCTGGAATCAGAATGTCGACACAACAAACAATAACAATATCAAAACCAGCCCACGACATTCATTGGGTGAATTTGATCGGTATCTCGTTCTTTCATTTGGTGGCCTTGTTGGCCGTATTCCCGATCTTCTTTTCCTGGACGGGTTTGCTGCTCGCATTCCTCGGCAATTATGTCTTTGGAACACTGGGCATAAATCTGTTCTATCATCGATATCTGACCCATAAGGGCTTTCGATGCCCAAGATGGTTGGAGCGCATATTCGCCATACTGGCCGTATGTTGTTTCCAGGAATCGCCGGCACAATGGGTGGCCGTTCACAGGCGTCATCATGAGTATTCCGACGACGAACCGGATCCACATTCACCGGTCCGTGGTTTCTTCTGGGCCCATGTCGGCTGGATTTTGGTGAAACCGCCAAGTGAAACACGACGGGAACTGTATTCGCGATACGCCAAGGATGTGCTGCGCGATCCGTTCTATCGCAAGCTTGAAAAGCCATCTGTCTATTTGGGTATCATCACCCTGCAGTGCATTGTTTTCTTTTTGGCGGGATTCTGCATCGAATTGGCAACCGGCGGTGATCTCAACTCAGCAACCCTATTCGGCGCAAGCCTTCTCATCTGGGGCGTGTTTGTGCGGACCGTCTTTGTCTGGCACGCGACTTGGTCGGTCAATTCGGTCACTCATATCTGGGGTTACCAGAATTATGACACCGGCGAAAACAGCCGCAACAATATCCTGATCGGATACCTCACCAATGGCGAGGGCTGGCACAACAACCATCACGCCGATCCCAGATCTTCACGCCATGGCCATCGGCCTTTTGAATTCGATCTTACCTACTGGACCATTCGTTTCCTGGGACTATTGGGCCTTGCGACCCATATCAGGGATACGCAATTGACCAGGGACACAAGCAACTGACACCATCATTTCGTCCAGTACCAGTTTTGGATTAGAACCGACATGTCGAAACTGCGACCATTCTACGAAGACGTTCAGTCGCATTACGACCTGTCCGATGACTTCTTTGCGCTCTTTCTGGATCCGACACGAACCTATAGCTGCGCCTATTTCAAGGAACCGGATTTCACACTTGAAGAGGCCCAGAGAGCCAAGATCGATCTTTCACTAGGCAAGTGCCAGCTAAGTCCGGGTATGAAACTGTTGGACATTGGGTGCGGCTGGGGCGCGACCGCCTTCAGGGCAGCGGATCATTACGGTGCCAATGTGATCGGCCTGACCTTGAGCGAAAACCAGCTTGCCTACGCCAACCGGCAAGCCAGAGAGTTGGGCCTTTCAGACAAGGTCGAGTTTTGCCTTCAGGGCTGGGAGGAATTTTCCGGTTCGGCAGACAGAATTGTCAGCATCGGAGCGTTTGAGCATTTTCGTAAGGAACGGCACGAGGCCTTCTTCGACAAATGCAGGCAGATATTGCCTGCAAGCGGAATAATGATGCTGCATTCAATTGTGACACCGTCCTTTACCTATCTGAACGATCACGGCATCGAATTGACCCAGGAGGACGTCTGGTTTGGAAAGTTTATTCGCGACGAAATTTTCCCTGGCGGCCAGCTATGCGCCCCCGAACGCATAACCTCGCTTGCAACAGATATTGGTTTTGACGTCTTTCATACGCAGTCATTGCGGTTGCACTACGCCCGGACCCTGGATTGCTGGGCGCAAAACCTGACTGACGCTCGCGAGGCAGCACTCGAACTCACCTCGCAAACCGTCTATGACCGCTACCAGAAATATCTCACCGGTTGCGCCGCGCAGTTCCGCAAGGGAACCATTGACGTGATGCAGTTTTGCATGCGTTCGAATTGATCGGATTGGATAAGTTCAAACCAGGTTAGAAACTTGCAGACACACGATTTGCCAATCCCGCCGCCCTGCGCATATGGGCGTGGCAAATCGCGATGGCCAACGCATCGGCGGCATGTTCGGTCTCGAAAATTGCTTTCGGAAGCAGCGTCCTGACCATCATCTGGATTTGTCGCTTGTCCCCATGACCGGTGCCAATGACCGATTTCTTTACTGCATTGGGCGCATACTCACTGACAGCAAGCCCGGCACGTGCCGGAGCTAGCAGGGCCACACCGCGCGCCTGCCCCAATTTCAGGGTTGCAGAACCGTCTCGGTTTACAAAGGTGCTCTCGATTGCCGCTTCGGCCGGATCCTGCTGCCGCAGCACATCCTCGATACCGACATAAAGCGCAACAAGCCGGTTCGCCAATTCCGCCTTGGCATCGGTCTTGATGGTACCGGACGCCACAAAGGTAAGGGAGTTGCCCGAAGCATCGATGATCCCCCAGCCTGTTTGGCGCAGGCCAGGATCAATACCGATAATGCGTACGGACTGATTCATGATCGTCCGATTCTACGCAGATAGGCAGCGCCCGCAATCTATTTCGTAACCCATCCGAAATTAGAGGGCCATCTATGCCGAAAGCCGTTCCATGACTTCTTCGGCAATATCCTCATTGGAAAAGACATTTTGCACATCGTCATCTTCATCGAGCGCATCCAGCAACTTCATCAACGTCGTTGCTTTTTCCTCATCCAACGGTGTCTGATTTTGCGGAACCCAGACCAGATTGACCGACTCTGCCTCGCCGAGACTCTCTTCAAGAGCCTTGGAGACCTGCCCGACATTCTCAAAGGAACAGGTGATCGTATGCCCTTCCTCATCGCTGGCTACGTCATCAGCACCGGCCAATATGGCCGCTTCCATAACGGCGTCTTCATCAGCCGCATCCGGCTTGTAGACGATTTCGCCAACACGATCGAACATGAACGAAACTGAACCAGTCTCACCCATTGTCCCGCCATTCTTGGTAAATGCCGCACGGATGTTCGAGGCTGATCGGTTGAGATTGTCGGTCAACGCCTCGACAATGATCGCGACACCGCCCGGACCATAGCCCTCATAACGAATTTCCTTGTAATCCTCGCCCTCGCCACCGGCACCCTTGTTGATCGCCCGTTGAATATTGTCCTTTGGCATGGACTGGCCCTTGGCATTTTGAATAGCCAGCCGCAGTCTCGGATTCATGCCCGGATCCGTGGTGCCGCCACCCATCTTCACGGCAACCGTGATTTCCTTGGATAGCCTGGAGAATAGCTTCGACCGGGCTGCATCTGCGCGCCCTTTCCGATGCATGATGTTCTTGAATTTCGAATGGCCTGCCATAGCCCAACCTGCTGTATATGGAGTGGAATACTGCCAGCTTATAGACAAACCCGATGCCTGCCGTCCAGATGTCGAAGTTGGATATTGCTTAGATAGAACGCCGCTAATGCATCAAGAAGCCGCGCCCTCTGCCGGAGAATAAAAACCCTGCCTTCTGACAGATGGTAATAATCACCAGGGCACTACATTTTCCAGAATCGGTCCCATGCGAAGCGGTGCAACTTTCTGCGCAAGGCCGGTGGTCTCGTCGATATCGACTCCGATACCGCATAACGTCGCCTCTCCCGACGCCGCTTCAAACCGGTTCTTTGGGATCTTGGTCAGGAATCGGTTGATGGGTTCCTCCTTGTCCATTCCGAGCGAGGAATCATAGCTTCCGCACATGCCGACATCGGAAATATAGGCTGTACCGCCAGGCAAGATTTGATGATCCGCAGTCGGGCAGTGAGTGTGGGTCCCGGCCACGACTGAGACCCGGCCATCAACAAAATTCGCAAAACAAACCTTTTCCGATGTGGCTTCTGCATGAAAATCGATGAAAATCACATCGGCATCCCGGCCGAGCTCGACACTTTCCAGCAATTTCTCACCGCAACGGAATGGATCATCCAGCGTTGGCTGCATGAAGATATGGCCCATGATATTGGTCACCATGACCCGCGCGCCACTGCGCGCTTCGACAATGTTGGTCCCGCGTCCAGGTGTTCCTTCTGGAAAGTTCGCTGGCCGCAGAAACCGATCTTGCCGATCTGCAAAGACCAATGCCTCCCGTTGATCCCAGACATGGTTGCCGGTTGTCACGACATCTGCGCCGGCTTCCAGAGTCGTATTGAAAATGTCTTCGGTAATACCAAAACCGCCCGCCGCATTCTCACCATTGACAATCACGAACTCGATATTCCATCGATCAATCAAGGAAGGCAGATTTTTAAAGACCGCTTCACGACCGCTCCGGCCCACCATGTCACCGAGAAATAGAAGACGCATACTCAAATCCTGTTAATCAACAAACCGCCTGATACCGGTTTCAGTCACGATGGCACCCAGCTTTTTGTCGTGCGCCTCTGCCGGTATATTGTCCACTTCCTGAACATTAAATGCAATTCCGACAAGAAATGGATCAATTCCCCTTGCTTCCAGCCGGCTGATTGCCCGGTCATAATGTCCGGCGCCATATCCAAGTCTGTTGCCGTGCTTGTCAAACGCTGCAAGCGGCATGATCAATACCTGCGGATCAAGTACATCTGCCTTGTCGTCCGGACCGCGTGTTCCAAATCCGGTATCAACCAGCTCACCATCACGCAACAGCTCGCGAAACAAGATTGTCTCTTTGTCTATGACAACCGGAAGAGATAACCGGACGCCTCGCTTTCCCAGCTTGTCCATCAACGGCCTTGGATCGATCTCCGAACGGATCGGCAAAAATCCGGAAACGATCAATCCGGGTTCGAATTCCACCGCTTCGGCACCATGCTCGCAAGCTGCCATGCTGTATTCCAGGCGTTGAACCGGATCGAGACTGTCTCTCCTGTCAAGCGCCAACTTGCGCAATTCGGACTTGTTCATGATGGGATCCGTGATTGTGGCAGGCCTGACAGCATCTCCATTTATTTGGAGATGTAAACCACATGGCAGACGGTCGATGCCAAGCATCAGAAAATTGGATGTAAATGCCCAATTGTCACTTTGGTTATGGAAAAGCTGACGAGCCGCATCGGCCGTTGGATTCTCGATCCCGGGAACCTACAAAGTAGGTGGGCGCCGTATGTCCAAGCCCACGAGCCTGGACAGGGACAGCTCCCTTCAGGATCATTAAGGCCCCGGAAATAATTATCCTACGCACCGCGCAGCCCGCCAAAGGCCTATATAGAGACGACTGCCCCGGCATGCCAGCAGATTTATCTGGCGAATCTTCCGACATGATTAGAATCAGATGCAGCTAATGATCAGGCTTGTTGATCTCGACCGTAATCGCCTCGATCTTTTCAGCCGCTGCCGTAAGCCGGCGCGCCATGTCGCCGTCATTGTCACGGATTTTTCCCAACGCATCGTCCCGGCTTGCCTTTAGCACGGTGATGTCCGCTTCAAGGCTGCGAACCCGTTTTTCAAGCTCCTGCATCTCGTCGATTATCATGACCCCCGCCATGACCGTAAGCCGCTGGTCGCCGATCTCACCAAACGATTCGCGCAACTGGCCTATATATACATTGAACCGGTCAGCCAGGCTGATCAGATGGGCTTCCTGACCCTCATCACAGGCCATTCTGTAGGCCTTGCCGTTAATCGTAACTGTTACATGGGCCATGAACTACTCCTCACGGTCCAATACGTTGCGAATCGACTCCATGGCATCAACCAACCGTCTCGAAACTTCCCTGTTGGTATCTTCGAGCCGTTTGGCGCGTGATTCTGCCGTATCCAGCGATTCGGCCAGACGCGATCGATCAGCCCCCATACGTTGTACTTCGGCTTCCGCATCCAATAACTGCGTTGCCCGTTCTGATCGGTTGGAATAAGCGCTTATAAGCCCCGCCAACGCCTTGTCGAACCGGGTATAAGCATCGTCTACCGCATCACTTTCATCGGTTTCGATGATTGGTTTGTCAGAATTTCCATTTGGAACTTCCGAAGAAGGAACCATTGCCGCACCTAACTAATACAATTTCCGCCCAAAATTGTAACAGCTCACCGGATGTTGTTACCAACTCTATATGCCAGACATAATATCCGGCATCCGCATTCGCCGAACTGTCACATTTACAGCGTTGCCCGGCCCCCCGGCCACACGTCACTACACACCAGCACGTCGCGAACAAACGCGCTATTTGCCACACAGACAGATGGTTAGCGCCAAAACATTACGCATTGCACGAACTAATCGTCAACAATCAATCCATTATTTATTTTGCTTCTGATGCGGTTATCCCCTGACTATATTCCTTTCGAGAATTCAATCCGCACATTGACTTGAGCACTCCACCTGCTAGAAAACCGCGCGTTGCTGCCAAGGCAGTGTATTCAATTTTCATTGGCGAGGCTTAATGGTTCACGCTCGCCGGTTTTTTAAAGAGCGCGCCCGCATATAATACCAACAGGAAGTCAGGCATTTTCAATGAACGAGACTGAAAAACACGCCGGAATGGCGAACGCAATCCGGTTTTTATCGATGGATGCGGTTCAAAAAGCTAATTCCGGACACCCGGGACTACCCATGGGTGTCGCCGATCTGGCAACAGTACTATTCTCGAAATTTCTGGTTTTTGATCCAAAAGATCCCGAATGGCCCAACCGCGACAGATTTGTGCTTTCTGCCGGTCACGGCTCAATGCTGCTCTATTCCCTTCACTATCTCCTCGGCTATGAGGATATGGACATCAAGCAGATCAAGAATTTTCGCCAATTGGGTTCAATTACCGCTGGCCACCCCGAATTCGGTCATGCCTCCGGTATTGAAACGACGACCGGGCCACTTGGCCAGGGCATCGCAAATGCCGTCGGGATGGCCATTGCAGAACGAAAGCTGGCAGATGAATTTGGCGGGGATATTGTAGATCATCGCACCTGGTGTATCGTCGGCGATGGCTGCCTGATGGAGGGTATCAGCCAGGAGGCAATTGCGCTTGCAGGTCACCTGAAACTGTCCAAGCTTACTGTCATCTGGGATGACAACAACATCTCCATCGATGGCCCACTGTCACTTTCAGACTCGACCGATCAGGTCAAACGCTTTGAAGCCAGCGGCTGGGACATAATCGAAGTCGACGGCCATGATCCCGAGCAGATCGCCGAAGCCATGGCCAGGGTTTCCGAACATGAACGGCCCACATTGATCGCTGCAAACACCACGATCGGCTATGGCGCACCCACAAAGGCCGGAACCGCCAAGGCGCATGGCTCGCCACTCGGTGATGATGAAATCAAGGCAACGCGCAAGGCGCTTGAATGGGAATGCGGCGCCTTCAAAGTACCCGAGGAAATTCTCGATGCCTGGAGGATTGCGGGCCTTAGATCAGGCCAGAAACGCAAGGAATGGGAAAAGCGGTTCAGCGAGGCAGACCCGGAAATCCGCGGCGAATTCGAACGTCGCATCCGCGGCGACCTGCCTGCAGCCTTCGGTGAAACGCTAGATCAATATCGCAAGAAACTTGCAACCGACAAACCTGTCCTGGCTACCCGGAAATCGTCCGAAAATACATTGGAAATCATCAACGGTGTGGTGACAGAAACTCTCGGTGGCTCTGCCGATCTGACCGGCTCGAACAACACCAGAACCAGCCAGACCGTTGCCATAACGCCAGATGATTTTTCCGGGCGCTATCTGCATTACGGCATCCGTGAACACGGCATGGCCGCCGCCATGAACGGGATCACCTTGCATGGTGGCCTTATCCCCTATGGCGGAACTTTCCTGGTGTTTTCAGATTATTCCAGGCCGGCCATCCGGCTAGCTGCGCTAATGAAGATTCGGGTAATTCACGTATTGACCCACGATTCGATCGGTCTGGGTGAAGACGGTCCGACCCATCAACCGGTTGAACAGATCGCAGCGCTCCGGGCAATCCCGAATCTGCAAGTCCTCCGGCCGGCAGATGCAATGGAGACTGCCGAGTGCTGGCAGATCGCGTTCGAGAGTCAGGATACGCCATCCGCGCTTGCATTGACCCGGCAAAATCTTGCTGCGGTTCGACACGAATACGAAGCAGAGAACCTCTGCAGCCGGGGCGCCTATGAGCTTCGACCTGCCAGTAATGAAGCGCAGGTCACCCTGTTTGCCTCGGGCTCGGAGGTACATGTTGCGCTGGAAGCCCAGACCATGCTCGAGGAAAGCGGAGTGGCCACGAGGGTAGTATCCGTGCCTTGCGTTGAGCTGTTTGACAAACAGTCAGAGGAATATCGCAATTCGGTGATCGGCGAAGCACCTGCGCGCGTCGCAGTTGAAGCTGCCGTCAAACAGGGATGGGAACGCTTCATCGGCGAAAAAGGGGCGTTTGTCGGCATGGACAGTTTTGGTGCTTCCGGCCCCTATGAAGATCTCTTTGATCATTTTGGAATAACAGCCGACGCTGTCGTTGCTGCAGCAACTGAAATCCTGGAGCGACAATAATCAGACTTGCTGTGCCAATTTGACCGAACGCACATCTGGCAGAATTTAATAATACCGGCTAAGAAGTCTCGGCAACTGGTTACAGCGCGCAATTCCCCGTGGCGACGTATGGGCCACAACCCTTTAATAGAGTTCAAGAAATTTTGGAGGCATCAATGACTGTGAAAGTCGCAATTAACGGATTTGGCCGTATTGGCCGTAATGTCTTGCGGGCGATAATTGAATCGGATCGCACGGATCTGGAAGTCGTCGCAATCAATGACTTGGGGCCTGTTGAGACCAATGCTCACCTGATGCGTTATGACAGCGTACACGGAAAATTTCCAGGCACGGTAACGGTCGATGGTGATACGATTGATGTCGGTCGTGGTCCGATCCGGGTGACTGCCGAACGTGACCCGACAAAGCTCCCATGGTCGGATGTCGACATTGCGCTGGAATGTACAGGCATCTTCACGGCACGCGACCAGGCCGCACTTCATCTGGAGAACGGATCCAAGCGTGTTCTGGTTTCTGCCCCGGCCTCAGGTGCCGACAAGACCATTGTCTATGGTGTAAACCACGAGCAGCTAACCGCTGATGATCAAGTTGTCTCGAATGCATCCTGCACCACCAATTGCCTGGCGCCGGTGGCCATGGTCATGCATGACAATTTCGGCATCGAGAAAGGCTATATGACAACCATCCACGCCTATACAGGCGATCAGCCGACACTCGACACGATGCACAAGGATCTCTATCGGGCAAGGGCCGCAGCCCTCTCGATGATCCCCACCTCGACCGGCGCTGCAAAGGCGGTGGGTCTCGTCCTGCCGGAACTGAATGGAAAACTCGATGGATCCGCAATACGGGTACCAACACCAAATGTTTCGGTTGTCGACCTGAAATTTGTCGCCTCGAAGGACTGCACCGCCGAAGAGGTCAACTCGGCAGTGGAGAAGGTCGCGAGCCAGTCATTGAAAGGCATCCTAGACTACAATGACGGTCCGATGGTTTCAGTAGACTTCAACCATGATGCCCATTCCTCCAATTTCGCTTCACAGCAGACGAAGGTTTTGGAGGGTAACCTGGTCCGCGTGCTTTCCTGGTATGACAATGAATGGGGCTTCTCCAATCGTATGGCAGATACCGCCGTGGCGATGGGCAAACTGCTCTAGGCAAACAACGGGGAAGACGCTTGGAAACGGGAGTATTGATCGCACTTGGATTTGGAGTTGCCATAATTTTCCTGGCAATTTTGCTGACGCGGCTATTCTCCCGCCAGCGCTCAAACAGCCGCCACGACCACGAAAAACATGGCGGCGGCAGGGCTGAAGCGACCTGGGCAGGCATCAAACAGGCCCAACGGGACATCGATCATGATTAAGACCTGCTGATGCAGGAATTGTGATCGTAATGGCGTCAAATTTGGAAGGTCGGCTCAGTTGATCAAGCTTTCTTCACCCTTTCGATTGGCAACAGAAGATGATGCCGCCATCCTCGCTCAACTTGTGAACGAGGCTGGTGAAGGTTTGGCCGAATATATCTGGGCCAAGATCGCACAATCCTCTCCGCTTCCTGAAAAACCTGACCCCTGGGAGGTTGGTGTCGAGCGGCAGGCAAAGATGGCAAGAGATGGAAAGGCGATTGTGTTGGAGGCTGGCGGGGAACCAGTGGCCGGACTGACCGGCTATGCCATCGCATCCGAACCCGAAACAATCCCTGACGACATGCCGGAAATGTTTGTGCCCTTGCAGGAATTGGAAAACACCGTACCCGATACCTGGTATATCAATGTTCTTGCCACGCTACCCGAGCATCGCTGCAAGGGACACGGTTCAGAGCTCTTAAAGCTTGCAGAGATTATCGCCATCTCCGAAAATCTGAT
>JBCCEP010000115.1:0-10432 GCA_039030215.1 Pseudomonadota bacterium | reverse complement strand
TTTTCTGACTGGTGTGGGGTTGCAGGTCGCCCTGGGAGAGTTTCCCAAACTTTTTGGTATTGATGCCGGTGGCAGCAATACGATCGGCAAGCTGGTCGATGCTTCCCGCAATCTGCATGACTTTAGCGGTTACACGGCTGCGATATCGGCCGCGGTATTGATATTGATCGTGGGCTGTCGTCGCATATCAAAGAAAATCCCCGGGCCGTTGATCGCGGTGGTTGGTGTCATCGCGGTCAGTTCGCTGTTGGACTTGCAGTCCCTAGGTGTCAGTGTACTCGGCAATATTGACGGTGGGCTGCCTTCGATCAAGATACCGGATGTGGCGTGGAGCTTTAAGCTTCTATGGCAATTGCTGCCGACCGCGCTTTCAATCCTCATGGTCATTCTGGCACAAAGCGCCGCCACATCGCGGGCCTATGCCGCGCGGTATCAGGAGAAGTTCAGCGAAAATACCGATCTGGTCGGCCTTGGACTTGCAAATCTGGGTGCTGGGCTGTCGGGTACGTTCGTCGTCAATGGCAGCCCGACAAAGACGGAGATGGTCGATAGTGCCGGTGGACGAAGTCAGCTTGCCCAATTGACGACCGCAGTGATTGTCCTGTTGACGATCCTGTTTCTGACCGGCCCATTGGCGCTTATGCCAGATGCCGTGTTGTCGGCAATTGTCTTTCTGATCGGGATCAATCTTGTCGATCTGCCGAGCATGAAGAAAATATTCCGTCAGGCACGCTCGGAATTCTGGATTGCCCTGATCACAGCAGCGATTGTTGTGCTTATCGGAGTCGAGCAGGGCATTTTATGGGCGATGGGTCTGTCGCTGATAAATCATACAAGGCGCGGTTATCGTCCGAAAAACTCGGTGATTGTGCGTTTGGACGATGAAGGCCTGCACACGCGGCCGATCGATGATCCTGGCGAATATGAGCCTGGGCTGATGATATACCGGTTTTCGCACAGCATGTATTATGCCAATACCCAGCGATTTTCGCAGGAAGTTCAAGAACTTATTAGTCAATCAAAGCCGAAACTCCAATGGTTTTGTATCGAAGCTTCAGCGATTGACGATATCGACTTTACTGCAGGGGAAGCCTTGTGTTCGATGTTCCAATATCTGAAGGAGCGCGGCATAAAGCTTGTGTTTGTCATGGTGGATCCATCGGTTCGAAAAGAGCTCGACAAATATGGTGTCAGCCAGCTAATCGGCGAGGATGGCTATTTCGACTCAGGCCATGAGCTCGCTACCGCCTTTAAACACGCCAGGAAATCCAGTTCGAGCCAGTGAAGCTCGCTGTGATCAGCGCCAAGTATGTTTCTATTGCGTGCTTTGTCGTGATTTTTGTGCCAGTGACAGGTAGCTGGCGACGACCAGCAATTCACTTGGCGTCCGCAATGCACCGGA
Source organism: Pseudomonadota bacterium (assembly GCA_039030215.1). Classification (GTDB taxonomy): domain Bacteria; phylum Pseudomonadota; class Alphaproteobacteria; order Rhizobiales; family Rhizobiaceae; genus BOKV01. Next base: position 9,030 of record JBCCEP010000115.1, on the reverse strand, counting down.
TTTCATGGTCTTGAGGAGCAGGTCGGATTTCGAATAATCCTGCTGTGCACCGAATATTTTTGCTATCGATACGGCCATTTGCGGGGAGGTAGCCACCATCTTTTCAAGATTGGCGTCAATTGAAAGTTTCAATTCCGGATTGTCTACCGATCCGTGTAGGGAGAATGCCGTCAGTAATTCCTCTACTGATTTTGACTTGGTAGTGCCGTTTAGCAGGAATTTCTGCGTCAGTTTATCAACGGCATCCGGGCCGTCGATTTCGATATAGGCGGTAGCCCAGGCGCCAAGATTGCTTTGAAACCCCGAATTTTCGATATAGGCAATCGATTTCCCGATGATCGCGCGGCTTTCTTCATCACCCAGGATGCCCAGCATTATAATTCGGATGGGAACCCAGGGAATTTCGTATCGGCTGCTCAGCTTATTGTTGATGTGTGCTGCCGACAGCCGGACCGGCATGGTACGAAGATGTTGATAGGGAATTTTGTCAAGTTCGGTAAGCGCAATCTTGCGCAGCGTCGTTTGCGGGTGGTCATGCAGGGCTGCAAAAAAGTCGAACCGGGATGAGGTATCCTGGGTGCCGCTCCAGGTTTTTGCGGCTGTGACCATATCCCTGAACAGTTCCTGGTCCTGATCCCGGACATAAGCCAGCCTGTGCCATTTATCATCCATTGAAGATTTGGATATCAGGACGAAATCGCCGGAATTTGCTGCTAATCGTCTTCGTGTCGCGCTATCGACCAATAGCGGGATATCGAGATTTTCGGAGTCGCCCTTGAGCGATATTACCGGATCAAAGGTGAACGGCTTGTCCCGGTCTTCCCTGGCCAAGACAATGTGGGAAGCCTGGATGATCCGATCGCCTACGGACAGTTCTGGCAGGTTGACGTGGAAGGAACAGGCGATCGCTGGCGCTGCAAATAGTTGCGCGAGAATCAGGACAGGGGTAAAGAATGGTTTGCCCCAAGCGCTACCAAGATTTTTGATCGACGAGATGCTCATTCGTAAGGTTCTATGTTTGCGGCCGTGATCTCATATCCGACTTCTGCCAATTCGGTCGTACTTGCAGCTGCCCCAAACATTCCAGTCACATAGACTGGTTCGAACAGCCCCTTCAGTTCATGCGGATTTTCTGACGTGACGAAAATCAATTGATTAGCCGGTGGCGGCGGAACATGTATGCAGGCACCAATATAGGGTACCAGCAGGAACTCCGTCACCTTGCTGCCGGTAAATTCAAGCGGAACGATAAAGCCCGGTATTCGAATTGTCTGACCGTTATATTCTCTTGTCACCTTTGCAGCGGAAATATCTGGAACCGGCGTGGTTAGTTGCCCGTGCAACACAGTGCCGGTCGGAGAAATTGGCTGCATTTCGCGGGCGCTTTCGGGGATCAGATCGGCCCAGCTTAATTCGGTCGGAATTTCGACCGCGAATGGTCTGGTGATCATCGCTACAAGCAGAACCATGATCGTCAGGGAGATAAGTCGTGAAAGCCTTTTTACGCCATACATTGTTTACATCCTAACCGACATTCCATCCGCTAGCGATAGTCTGTAGGCTCTAATCGCCGGAGCTATACTAACCAGCGTGCCGGTAACGGCAATAACTCCCAATAATTTCCATTCGCGCAAGTCTAATGCCTCCAAAGGCAGGTACAAGCCAAACCTAGCGTCTATTATCGGACGTACAATCCACAATATTGTGTAGAGGATCGCAATTCCGAGAATGATGCCGGCAAGCGTCATCGCCGCGGCCTCCATCATTAGCAGGGTAAATACCGTAGTCGGCCTCGCCCCGATGGAACGCAAAATCGCCATTTCGCGCCGGCGCTCGTTCAAGCCGGAAAAGATCATCGCCATCATGCCGATCAATGCGGTAAACACCACCATTGCCGAAACGGCTGCAAGTGCGGTTTCCGCGACGCCGACAATCTCCCATAATTCCTGCAACGCGACGCCCGGTAATATAGCAAGTAAAGGTTCATTGCGATATTCGTTGATTGCGCGCTGCAGCTGAAATATCTGCAGTTTTGAATTTACGCCAAGCATGGCAGCCGTAATCGCCTTGGGCGTGAGTTTCATCTGCCGCAGGACATCCGCACTCGTCGACTGGCCGAGAATTTGTGCACCACCTTGCCAATCGACATGAATTGCCTCGATTGCCTCCAGGCTGACGATTACGGTTCGGTCGACTGGTGTTCCGGTTTTCTCAAGGATACCCGCGACCTTGAATGGGTGGTCGTCATGGGCGGAAAATGATGCCAGCCCATGGGCGACGATGATGTCGTCTCCAATGTTGTAATCGAGTGCCCGGGCAACATCTGCGCCGATAACTGCATCAAACAAATCAGTGAATGGACCGCCCTGGGCAAATTCCAGTTGCCGCCCGCCCCGGTAGCGATATCTATCAAAATACTCCGATGTCGTTCCCATCACGCGATAGCCGCGATGGCTGTCGCCAAGGGAAATTGGTACTGCCCACTCTACCTCGGGCCGATCTACAATTTCCTGATAGCTTTGCCAGGATACATTGTTGGTCGCGTTGCCAATTCGAAATACCGAGTAAAGAAGCAATTGTACGCCACCCGACCTGGCGCCAAAAATGAGATCGGTATCCGAGATCGTGTCGGCGAAACTGGTACGCGCACCGACCCGCGTTTTATCGACCCCGAACAGCAATGCAATGCTGAGTGCTATCGTGAAAATCGTCAATGCCACGGTTATTCTGCGGCTCAAAAGCGATCGCATGGCGACACGGAACAATATCACGCCAGCACCATCTGTCTGGTTTCAGCAATATCCGACATGGAGACAGTGCGACTAAATCGCGAGGCCAGACTGGCATCATGCGATACCATCAACAAGGTTGATCCGGCGGTCGCCAATTGTTCGAACAACAATTGCATAAACGATGACTGGGATTTTTCATCGAGTGCAGATGTCGGCTCGTCAGCGATGATCAACGATGGCTGACCAATAAGTGCGCGGGCAACGGCAACGCGCTGCTGCTGGCCTACGGAAAGGCGGGAGGAAGGTGAGCCAATCATCGCATCAAGCGGAAGTCCCAATTTTTGCATGATTGATAGCGCCGCCTCGCGTGCAGGCTCATCAAGCCGGGCCTTGCGGGCCGGTGCAAAATGGAGCGGCAGCAGCACGTTATCGAGTGGCGTGACATTCGGCAGGAGGTTGAACATCTGGAAGATCACGCCAATATTCTCTGCCCTGAAACGGTCGCGTTCTGTCGGTGAAAGATCATTCAGACTGGTCTGCCCAATCGATATTGTGCCGCTGTCCGGTAAGATGATACCGCATATCAGGCTGAGCAACGTCGATTTGCCGGAGCCACTTTCTCCGAGCAGAAGTACGCGTTCGCCCGGTTCTATCGCAAACCGCTCTATGGAAATGCTGAAATTCTGCTTGCCCGGCCACTGGTATTCTACGCCAGCCATTTCAAGGGCGAAACTGATGTCTTTTTTTTCTTGTGTTTCCAAGCCCGAGCCAGATCAAATCATGCCGGACAAGTCGATCCGCGGCTTTTCGCGCATCACCTCGAACTTGCTCGCACCGGATTCAGTCACGATCTGTACCTCGATTTCCTCGGCATTTTCAAATGCGTCGAAATAAGGGAAAGTCATTTCGTCGATTTGGTCGATGTTTTCACAATTCAGTGCGTATTCGGCGTGAAACTCCGTGTGGCTTTCCTCGCCTGCCTCTTCTGATTCGGCATGATGCTCGTCATGGCCATGTTCGTCGGAATGCTTGGCTTCGGCATGATCATCGTGTTCATGTTCTTCAGAATGCTCGGCTTCGGCATGGTGATCATCATGGCCGTGTTCATCATGTTCATCTTCAGAATGAAGTTCTGCGCTGGCTTCGGTGACCGTACAATTGGACTCTTCAGGAAAGTTCACGAGTTTGGTGAGGTCCTCAAGCGTCGAGATTCCTGCCTTTATCATTTGCTTGTCTTCGTCGGATGTGGCGGGATGTTCAAATCCCACGATATCTGCGCCCGGTGCTTCGAACTCCATAACAACGGAATTACCTTCGATTGCCACATTAAGCTGTGCAACACCATGTTCATGGGCGCTCAGATCCCGTTTTTCTTCAGCAATGGCGGCAGCAGACAATAATGCCAATGAGCAAGCGGTTGTGAGAAGTAATTTCACGACAATTCTCCGTTCAAGGGTTTGAACAAAAAACTAATCACATTTCATATGAAATCAATATGGCAAATTACTCGGTATATTCCACGACCTTGTCGGCTTCCAATTTGTAGCCAACCGCGAAATTACCAATGCCATCGGAAAGGCCGACGCTTTGTTGTGATCGTTCGACGATCAACTTGCCGCTTACCCAAACGGGAGTAAATAGCCCCATTGCGGCGAAACTGGAATTGGGCTTGACGTGGATAATCTGGTTGGCCGGCGGCGGGGGTGTGTGAATGCAGGCTCCGACATAGGGAACCAACAGAAATTCGGTTATGCGGTCGCCCTGATATTCCAGCGGCAGGATGTAACCGGGGATACGAACTTCGGTTTCATGCCGGTCCTCTCGAATGGAGGAATTCACTTCGGCTATTCTGGCCTGGTAGGCATTGTACTTTTTGATGAGATCGTCCGGATCATGTCCGGCAGATTGAAGTGCGGAATAAATTTCATCATAACTATTTTCAAAATCATCCGACAGCGAACCGTCAGCCTCACGCATGCGTTCGATCGTCAATAATACGTCGAGGTCGATACGCTGGTCATATTCCAAACCTTCGTAAGGATCCTCAATTTTCCCAAGAGGCATGGTCAGGTCCCGCCAGGTAATCTGCTCGATCGCCAGGCTGTCCCTGGGAGAAACTACCAAGAATATCAGGGTGAACATTCCCAGGAAAATTTTGCGCATCATGGGCAGTGACTTTCCGCTAGAATTAAATACGAAAACTCCAATCCAGTTAGGAGTTTTGTTTAGTTTCACAACATGATTAGCAGTAGATTCGTACCGGTTTTTACAACTATTTCACGTTCAATGAAATGTCTGGCTCGACAAAATGACAGAATTTTGAGCATTGAAACAATCCGGTCCGCAGGATTTGCCTTTCGTCAGCGATGGGTATGAAAAACAGATAACGATACACATCAATTGTGCCATTTGTCCGAAAAGCATTTAGTTTGATTAAATGACTTTATTTATCTATATCAACGCCTTGCCTATCCGGTTCAGTTATTGAACAGCTACCAATCAGCCAATTTGGTAGGTGCATGGTTCCTATCAACTGATGTAGTGCTTTGATCGAGACATCCGGCTAATCTGGCAGTCAGGCAGGTCGTCCGCGGAGGGTAACCAAAATCACAAGATCGTATTTGATAGCAATTGTCGTGTACCTGTTTGTCGCAATTAGCGGCAGCGACGGCTTTGCACAAAATACAAGCGGCGCGCAATCAAGCGAATCGCAGTCTCCCGGCAGCCAGACAACCAGCGGGCAGGTCAGTCAGGATGCCAGTTCAGAAGATGCAGCTGCCAGCCAGGAAGCTGCACAATCGCAAGCGCCTGCACCAACTTCATCCGACAATGTTCCGTTTGTTGACAAGGAGACAGCCATCAAGGTTGAAGGCTGGAACCGAGCACTTGATTCCCTTGTTCAGGCTTCTGAGCGCGACGGAATCAGCGACGAGCAACTGGCGAAGATGTCGGCAGAGGCGTCGGAAATCCGGGATGAAGCCTCCAAATTGATTGCTGAACAAGCGCCCCTGGTGTCGCGGCTCAGCGAACAGCTGGACGAGCTCGGGCCGGCACCAGAAGCGGGTGCGACGCCGGAGACCACCGAACTGGCCAACCGGCGCGCGCGCCTGAACTCACAACTTGCCAGTGTCGATGGCGTTCAGCGTGAGACACGGCTTGTAATTTTGCGTGCCAACCAGGTTGAAAGCTCAACATTAGCAAAACGTCGTGCCAGATTTGTCAGTGCTTTGTTCGAGCGTTCCTACAGCATTTTCGATTCCGAACTTTGGACCCGTTCAACGCTGGGCGGAAATCGATATCTCAGGAGCCTGGGATTACAAATCAGTGAATCGCTTTCATTTGCCGCTGGAAAGATCGGTTCCCAACCCATGGCGCAGGCCTGGTCGCTGGCGCAATTATTGTTTGTGATCGCGGGCTATATCTTTCTACGACGATGGTTGGGTTCGAAAGAACGCAGGGCCTTGCAACCACCCAGTCCGAAGGGTCTCGAAGGTCACATAAGTGCTGCACTTCAGATCAGATGGCTGCTCGCAAATGGCGTGCTGCCGGGAGCGCTGTTCTTATTGGTCTATCGCATCATAAGCAGCGCGGATCTGTTTCCGACGAGATTTGTGGCCTTGTTCGAAAGCCTGTTGATCGAATTGTCGGCGGCTGTGTTGGCGATTGCAATCCTTACCCTTGTTGTTCGGCCTAAAGAACCCGAAAAGCGGATGGCGCCAATATCGGATGGCGCTGCCAGGGCTGTTCGGCGGGCGGGAATCATTACCGTTGCGGTGATTATTTTTCTCACCTGCGTAAACTTCTCTGCAGTACAGCTATTCGCTCCGGTGGAAACATCGATCGCGCTCAGTGCCATGGCGATTGTTGCCTTCCTGGCAGGCGTGGCGTTTATCATGTGGCGCGTTGCATCTGATTTGCGTGATGACGATACCGCCATGCCGGGTACACCGGTGATCCGCTGGCGGATCGTCAATCCGGTTATCTGGGTGACATGGACTGTGTCACTTGCCGGCTTGTTGACTGGATATATCGCGCTTTCTGAATTTTTTGCCTATCAGCTTCTGTTCGGGTTGATGATTGCAGCTACGCTTTGGCTTGTCCTCCGTTTGATCGATCAAACCAAACTCATGGTGCTGTCCTCAGACGGAAAACCGCTGAAGTTGATGGGACTTTCACCCGGCGCCAGCAAACAATTGGCGGTATTGCTTTTCGGCATTGCCCGCTTGGTATCGGTCATTGCGGCGGTATTCGCGCTGCTGCTGCCTTGGGGAATTCGAACCCAGGACTGGTTGAGCCTGATCCGGCAGGCGTTTTTTGGCTTTCAGGTCGGCAATCTCACGATCTCGCTATCGTCAATCATCATCGCCATCATCATATTCATTATCGGATTCATCGCGACCCGTCAGATTACCAACTGGCTAGGCAAGCAATATCTTCCCACCACCAATCTTGATGTGGGCCTGCGGAATTCGATCACCACAGTGTTGGGCTATGTCGGGATCGTCATCACAGCGCTGTTGGCGATATCCGCAGCGGGATTGAACCTTTCCAATATTGCCATTGTTGCCGGTGCTCTGTCAGTCGGCATCGGTTTTGGCCTGCAGAGTATCGTCAATAATTTCGTATCGGGATTGATCCTTTTGGCCGAGCGGCCAATCAAGACAGGCGACTGGGTGGTCACAAGTGGAGGTCAGGGTCGGGTTGGCCGGATATCGGTGCGTTCGACAGAAATTCAAACCTTTGATGGTGCGACCGTAATCCTGCCGAATTCGACCATGATTACAGAGGCGGTCACGAACTGGACCCACCGAAACACAAAGGGGCGGATAATCGTGGCCATCGGCGTCGGTTATGACAGCGATCCGGTGCAGGTGCGTGACATTTTGGTTGAGTGCGCGAAAGCCCATCCGCTGGTTTTGAATGACCCGGAGCCGCAGGCCTATTTCCTGGATTTTGGTGCAGATGCCTTGCTGTTTGATGTGCGCGCCTATCTGGCAGATATCGGAAATACGCTAAGTGTGAGCAGCGATCTGCGATTTTCGATTTTACAGGCGTTGCGCGACGCAAGTATCGAAATTCCCTATCCGCAACGAGATTTGCATATCAAGTCGGGACCGTTTCCGGTTCTGGAGACCGAACCAACCGATGAGGCACCGGCCCAAAAGAAACACAAGCATACGGTCGACAAGCGACATAATGAGATCGAGGATTAAATGCTGCCGGAACTCGACACGCTAGAGGAAATTACGGCGGCGTTTGAATGGCAAATTCCGGCCATGTTCAATATCGGGGTTTCGTGCTGTGACGATTGGGCGGAAAAGGCCCCGGAACGCATTGCCTTGCGTCGATGGAATCGCGGTGCGCCGTCCACCGATACCAGCTATGGATCAATGAAGGCCCAGTCAGATGCGTTTGCTGCCTTTCTGTTGGAGCAGGGGGTAAAGCCAGGCGATAGAGTTGCAATCATTTTACCTCAAAGCGAGGAAACGGTTATTGCACATCTGGCAATCTACAAAGCGGGCATGATTGCAGTACCTCTGGCGCGATTGTTTGCGGCAGACGCCTTGGAATACCGGCTAAACCGCGCAGGCGTATCGGTTATTGTTACAAATCGCGATGGATTGGAGAAAATCTCGGCGATACATGCCTCGTTAAAGGAACTGAGGCATGTGATTTGTACCGACAGTATCGTACACGACAATCCCGATGCTGATTTGCCCTTTCCGGTATGGTCGTACGAGCAGGCGATCAAGCAGGGTTCAGATAAAGAATTCGTACCGGCGCAGACAAGACCCGACACGCCGGCACTTATCATATTTACTTCCGGTACAACCGGGCCTCCCAAGGGTGCACTGCATGGGCATCGGGTATTGCTCGGCCATATTCCTGGTGTTCAGGAGCATCATGAATTTATGCCAAAACAAGGTGATCTGGCCTGGACACCTTCTGACTGGGCATGGGCCGGTGGATTGCTCAATATACTGCTACCCTGCCTCTATCTGGGAGTCCCGGTCGCCTATGGCGGAATGGACCGGTTCGACTCCGAGCTTGCATTTGAACTCATGCAGGACATGGCAGTGGCAAATGCTTTCATACCGCCGACGGCGCTCCGTTTGATGAAGACCGTCGAAAATCCTGGTAAGCGGTTTGACCTGAACCTTCGTACCATTGGCTCTGGTGGCGAAAGCCTGGGCAAGGAAACACTGACCTGGGCACAATCCGAACTTGGACTTGTTGTCAATGAGTTCTACGGACAGACGGAGTGCAATCTCGTGCTCAGTTCGTGTCATGCCATTGG
>JBCCEP010000114.1:0-10444 GCA_039030215.1 Pseudomonadota bacterium | reverse complement strand
CTTCGCTCGCCGCCCGCAAAGCTCTTGCCCCCGGCTTAAAACCTAGCCGGTCAGCGACCGTTCGACGAATACACCGTCATCGGAGACAATAGTCAGATCAGCACCATCGGGCAGGTCCTGTTGCAATTCGCTGACGGTACTGCGAATGGCGGAAGATATCGCCAGCGTACTGGCGCTGGTTTGGCGTATGATGCTCAGGCCTACAGCGGGTTGGCCGTTTATTCTGGTAATGCTTTCAGGATCATCAGATGTAAACTGGACGAATGCAACGTCGCCCACGACCGTCTGCCGGTTCAACCTGATGTTGGATATCGCTTCTTCTGTGGTGGTCGAGGCAACTGAACGGACCACGATCTCCTGTGAATCGGTCTCGAGGGCGCCCAAGGGAATATCAAGATTTGCGCTGGTAAGTGCTGCGCGCATATCGGGCAGGGAAATGCCGCGACTGGCAAGTGCAACCGGGGAGAATGTCACCCGCATGATCCGGTCGTAGTCGCCATTGATTTGGACTTCTGCAACACCCTCTACGGTCAAGAGACGGTCGGAAACCATGCCTTCGGCGAGCGCAGCAAGATCCGCCAGTTCAAGAGAACCGCTTAATACCAACCTCAATATCGGATCGGCGTCGGCATCGCTTTTCTGGACAATCGGATCATCAAGGTCATCAGGCAGGTTCCTTCTGGCCCGGGATACAAGGTCACGGGCGTCATTGGCCGCGTCGATAATGTCGACCGTGCGGTTCATTTCCAGGGTCAGGCTGGCATTGCCATAGGTCGAGGTCGACGAAATGTTTTCCAGACCTTCCAGCCTGGCGAGTGCGTCTTCCAGGACGCTGGTAACTTCGGCATCCACCGTACTGGCGGACGCACCAGGAAAACTTGCCCGAACCGAAAGCACAGGTTGGGAAACGTTTGGAAGCTCACGGACTTCGACCGCATAGAGGGCAGCAAGACCGGCAATGATCACCAGCAGGTTGACCACCACCGCAAGCACCGGTCGGCTGACGAATACCGACGCAATGCCAGTCTGTTTAAGTTCCGATGGGTCCTGCTCACTTTCAGCCATCGGATGAACCCGGAACCGCTCCGACAACATCGATCGCGATGCGGGAGCCCTGGCTTACCTTGAATGCGCCATCCCTGATCACGCGGTCCCCGTCCTTCAAATCCGCCTCGACCCAGACATTGTCGCGAATTCGGTCGCGGAGGATCACATCAACCCTCTCAGGTTGGTTGTCCGAATTGATGCGCCAGACATAGGCACCTTCATGATCCCAGAGGATCGAAACGCTGGAAATCCGCGGCAAGGGCTGTTCGACACTGGCAATGCTGACGCTGAAGGTCATGCCTGGCACAAGCAGATTGTCTGAATTGTCGACCTGTGCGCGGACCCTAACGGTTCGAAATTCCTCGTCAACGGAGGTATCAAACGCCACGACCGAGCCATTGAATACCCGACCGCGCAATGCTGGCGTGGTCAGCCGGACGCTTACGCCAGTTTGGATCTTTTCAATGGAGGTTTCGGGGACTGAAAACTCGACAAACAGGCTGCTTGCATCAACAAGTGTAACAATTTCCGAGCCTTGCTGGATATAGCTGCCAATCGTCAGATCGTTCAGGTTTATCTGCCCGGAGAACGGCGCACGGACGACGCGCCTGTCATATTCGTATTGCGCTTCTGCCACCTGGGCGGTCGAGGCAGCGAACGCAGCGCGGGCTACGTCCAGCTGGGATTGTGAAATTGCCGTGCTGTTCTGATCCGCCAGAGTTTGAAGGCGCTCGTAACTCGCCTGATCCTTTTCGAGTTCGGCCTTGGCACTTTCGAGCAAAATTTCCTGGGTACGCCGTTCAAAGGTAACAATGGGATCGCCAGCGGCAACAATCGTGTTTGGCTGGACCTGAATCGCCTCAATGGTTCCGGAAAAATCTGCTGTCAAATGGACAAGTTGCGCCGCCTTTCCCGTACCGATTGATTGTATACGGGTCCGCGGCGGTGTGACCTCAACATCGGTGACTGTCACAACGACCGAACCGGCAGGAAAGGAATTTTCATCGGCGGAAGCGCCCGGTGTAGCTGGTGAATTAACAGCCCCGGGATCCCGTCCTGCACTTCCCGAACCGAAAAGCAGGTTGGATACAACCGCGCCGATGACAACGCCAAGCGCCAGCACTGCAATTAAATTCCAGTTCCGCGACACTTAAAAATCCTCGTGAGAACAGACCTTGGGATAAGCGCCGTGCAAGGCACTTTGTTTAGCTAGATTGCAACCTATCAGGAATGGGGGAGGACCGACAATAAAAAAGCCCTGAACATTGTTGGGGGAGTGCGGCAAGCAAACCAATGTTCAGGGCTAGTTGAAAAAATTACTGGCTAGTAACGGCCCCAATGAATACCAATTAGGTGACAGTTCGGTGAAACTTGTAACGCTTCAATGACAATGCTGTGGACAAGGCGATGTTGTTCGAAGCAATCCCTTGCCGAATCCTTAATTTGGAGGGCGCTGCGTATTCCTATTCGTTCATCGTCGGTTTATCGGGCTGTGTTATCTACTGTCTCGACCTGGTGATATGTCCCTACCCGACCAGGTCACCGTTACCCGGTTGGTGGATTCGCCCCAATTCTCCACCAACCGGGGCTTTCCCCTGGAATTTCTGTTACAGCTTCACTGATCGACGATTACCTCGAAGCCGCCATAGATCAGTCGTTTTCCATCAAATGGCATCGGACTGACGTCCGGTTGCATGTCCGGATCTTCGAATACTGCCTTCATACCGGCATCTCTGGTTGCCTTGTCTGGCCAAAGGACCCAGGCAAATACGACCGTTTCATCGTCCTTTTTCTGAACTGCCATTGGAAATGATGTTACCTCGCCATCAGGCACATCATCGCCCCAGCTATCAATCATCCTCAATGCGCCATGGCGCTTGAAGACCTGGCCGAATTTCTCTGCGTGCGCGATATAGTCAGCCTTCTTGTCGTTTGGCACTGCGGCAACGAATCCATCCATGTAAGACATAAAATTCCTCCGGTTTGCGAATTTACTCTGCTTGCTGTCGATTAGGTTCCAAAATAACGCCGGGAAATTGGCCAGTTAAAAATTGCGCTCAGTCCGTCAATTTGACAACGGAATATGCCGCCATCCTTACGACAAACGCTGCGAGCAGCACCAGTATAATGTGAACCACGACATCGGCGGTGGAATAGTCTGTTTTTGTCAGATCAAACAGTTTGAAATAGGCAAGCGATGCGAAGATCAGCGCAGAAGCAACGGTAAAAATAATCTCCCAGGGCCAAAACGAGTAGACAACCCCGTCGGTATCCAGCCGTTTTTGTATGAGCGAAGCCACGAATTTGGCGAGATACCAACCACCAATACCTGCCAGAATTGAGAGAATTATACCCGCCAGACCCATATATGGACCGCTGATGAACAACCGATCGATAAAGGTCAATACAGTGCTGAATATGATTGCCAGTACAGTTTCCATAGCTTGCCCGTCTCGGTCCAGTTTTCGATACAGGCATTGTCTGCACCTGGACTTTTCAGTTTACTCGAACGCCAAAAGCCTCAACCATCGTGAATGATTTGGCAATAGGCTTGCTGAGGAATTCTTGAAGCGGGCCTTTACAGGCAATGTCGCCGGAAAAGATTTGAAAGTCTGATTTTCGGAGAAATCGGATCAGGCCGAAGCCTGATCCGACAATCCGATCAAATTGGGCCGATCAAATTGGGCCGATATTGATAAGCTCAACGCGGCGGTTGCGAGGGTCATCCGCCGGAATGTTCGGCAGGAGTTGTTCTTCACCGACACCTACTGCAAGCAAGCGATCTGCTGGAATCTGAAATACGGACTCCAATATTTGCTCAAATGCCTTGGCTCTGCGATCGCTCAGGCCAAGGTTGTGGCTGCGCGACCCGGTGATATCGGTATGTCCGACGATCAAGAACCGGTTTCCGGCCAGCAGGGGATGGCGGAGAGCATCAGCCATTCGTCCGACCGTGACCCAGGAATTCGGTTTGACAACATCTGAATCCAGGAAAAAATCGACCTGGACGATGAAATTGGGTAGCTGTTTCAGAACATCCAGCTCCGTCGCCCCTTGCGGTGCGTCTACATCTCCTTCGGCCTTGATCCGGGCTTCGATATCGGCACGGATTGCATTTGTGTCTATGCCGACTTTTTGAGCTGTTCTTCCCAGGCTTTCGATTGTGTCCGCTACCTGTGCCACCCGGCTATTGCTTTTGATGGACACGGTGTCGAGCCATCCTGCTGCTTCCAGGGTGTTCTTGCACATCGGGCTCGCTGCACGGAAATTGTCCGGACGCATCAGGCAGCGCAGGATTCTGGCCTGTCCTTCATTGAAGTTTGAACAAAACCGTTGAACATCGGTTCTGCAGATATTCGGCGCTTCTGCCTGTGCTGCGTATCTGGCTTGAAGATTGGCGTTAAATGCAGAAGTAGCCGCCTGGCAGGTCGGTGACCCGTTCTGCTGGATACAGGCAGCAAATCCCGGTGCCCCCGGATTCATTCCGCTGCAGCTTTTTTCTACATCGGCGCCACAGGCAGCTGCCCATTCTGCAACCGCTTCTCCCAAGCTTATCGTCTGGGCGCTGGCAGCGCCCGTCATCCACAATATGCAAAGCGCAATTGCGGGCAATGTTACTCTGACTTTCGACATAAATGCAGTTCCTTCTTATTACTGTTTTGTCGTGATTTTGACTGCATCCAGAACACGTCCTGTTTCATGCAGGATTGATGGTGATCATAGAAATTTAGCAAGCCTGGATTGGAGTGTTACGCACCATATCCTGACAAACGACCGAGGGAGGATATCCTCGAGCTATATCGGTAGCAATACCTTTTCTTAGCGGGCATGAACGTCTGGCAACCGCTAGAACTCAATGGAACAACGCCTAGCTTTTTCTGCACTTTGTACAGACGCCCCGAAGCTCGATCACTGACTTTTCAAGCGAAAAACCAATGTCATTCGCCACATCTTTGATCGCGCTGACCAGTTTGTCTCTCACCAATTCTTCAACACGTCCGCAGCTTTCGCAGATGGTGAAAAGAACCGTTTCCTTGTTCTTGCCGTGGCAGGATTTATGCTGGCACGCGACAAATGCATTCAGGCTTTCGAGCCTGTGAACCATGCCGAATTCGACGAGCCTGTCCAGTGCCCGGTAAACCTGAAGCGGTGCCCTGACGCCATGATCGCGCACCTCGTCGAGAATGGTGTAGGCGCTCATTGGTCCATCAGCTTCCGAGAGCGCATTCATGACCAGAGACTGGTTCTTGGTCAGATCAACAGCTGCGCCCGTGTTCTTGCTCATTGACCGGTTCCTCTTGTTTGTTCGATTTGACCGTCGCTTGCCTGCGAATTCTTGAAAAGCTTCAAATAGGGCGCCGGCAGGACTGAAATAACAAACAGTACCAATGCAGCAACAACAATGCTCGGTCCTGCGGGCGTGTCCCATTCCAGTGAGCCAAACAGGCCTCCAAAAACCGCGAGCACACCAATTATGGAAGCAAGTACGGCCATTTGTTCCGGTCCGCTCGCAAACCTTCGTGCGGCAGCAGCTGGAATTATGAGCAGTGCCGTTATCAGCAAAACGCCGACAATTTTCATGGAAATGGCAATAACCGCTGCCATCAAAAGCATGAAAATAATGTTGGATCGCTCAGGCTTCATACTTTCCGCCTGCGCAAGTTCAACACTGACCGTGGCGGCAAACAATGATCGCCAAATCATTGCAAGCACGATAAGTACGCATACCCCTCCAATCCAGATGACAGCGATATCGAAAGGGGTGACGGCCAGAATATCTCCGAACAGGAACCCCATCAGGTCGACCCTTACCCATGTCATGAAAGCCAATGCGACCAAGCCAATCGCCAGGGCAGAATGTGCAAGTAGTCCAAGAAGGGCATCGGAGGAAAGCGTTGCCTGGCGCTGCAAAAGCAGAAGGGCCAGCGACACAAACACGGAAACGAAAAAAACCGCCAGCGTAATATTGACCTCCAGCAAAAAGGCCATAGCAACCCCAAGCAGAGCAGCGTGCGACAGCGTATCGCCAAAATAGGCAAGTCTGCGCCAAACGATGAAGCAACCGAGCGGGCCGGCCACAAGTGCCACGCCGGTTCCGGCGATCAGGGCTCGGGTGAAAAAATCATCCAGCATCGGGACCGGTTCCTTTGCCATCGGCCGATTGTTCATGGGGATGGTCGTGATGCCCGTCGTCTGGATGGCAGTGGTCAGTAACGCTTCCATCGCTGTGGCGAACACGACCGTCGGCCAGGTGTTCATGGTCATGGCTGTGTTCATATACTGCCAGACCAGAGGTGGCGCGGGCGCCAAACAGGGCTTTGTATTCGCTGCTTGAGGCCACCGTTGTCGGCGTACCTGAACAACAGACATGCCCATTGAGGCAGATTACCCGGTCCGTCGCGGCCATTACGATATGCAGGTCATGTGATATCAGCAATACGCCGCATTGCAGCTTATCCCGTATTTCCCTGATCAGTTCGTAAAGCGCGATTTCACCACTGAAATCAACACCCTGAACAGGTTCATCAAGGACAAGCAGTTCCGGTTTGCAGGCCATGGCGCGCGCAAGCAATACACGTTGGAACTCGCCGCCGGACAGGGTCCTGACTTCCGCTTTGGCAAGATGGAGGGTCTCGGTAGCAGACATTGCGTCGTCGGCTTCAGCACGGCTGACATGTCCGGTAAGACGCATGAAACGATTGACGGTCAGCGGCAGGGTCCAATCAATAGCAAGCTTCTGGGGAACATAGCCAATCTTAAGACCGTCACGTTGTTGGGCTGTCCCTTCGTCCGGCTTGAAAACACCAAGCGCCATTTTCGCCGTTGTGGATTTTCCGGAACCGTTAGGGCCAATCAGTGTGACAATTTCACTGGGCTCAACTGTCATGGTCACGCCGCGAACCAGCCATTTGCTGGCGCGAACCATGCCAGCATTATTCAAGGCAATGAGAGAATCGGTTCTCTGCAACATGAGATCTCGAGGTAAAAAATTTTGATCAATCGCGATTGGATGTTGATTAGGCATTTTGCACACGTTATACCATAAAACAAGTTATAACATAACATCACTCCATCCTCCCAATTCATTCGGAGCACAAAATGCGTATTGCGAAATCTGTCCTCTTGGCATCGACTCTTCTTTCAACCAGTGCATATGCCGCCAAAGCGGATATCAATGTCGTGGCCTCCATCAAACCGGTTCATTCCCTTGTTGCGGCCGTCATGGAGGGGGTGGGGACTCCAGCCTTGATTGTCGATGGTGCGGGATCGCCACACACTTATTCATTGAAGCCATCGCAGGCCCGGGAACTGGAAAATGCGGATGTCGTTTTCTGGGTTGGCGATGAGATTGAAACTTTCCTGCAGAAACCTCTGGAAGCGGTTGCTTCCAAGGCAGAGACCGTGAAGCTGATGGATGCTCATGATCTGGTGAAGCTTGAATTCCGTGAAGGTGGTGCTTTTGACGACCATGGTCACGACGATGAGGAAGAACATGCTCACGATGACGATCATGGCCATGAAGAACATGCAGAAGACAAGCATGATGATCACGGTCATGAGGAACATGCCGAGGCAAAACATGACGATCACGGCCATGAAGAACATGCCGAGGCAAAACATGACGACCACGACCATGAAGAACATGCGGAAGAAAAGCATGACGATCATGGCCATGAAGAACATGCTGAGGACAAGCATGATGATCACGCAGAGCATGCCGAGGCAAAACACGACGATCATGACCATGAAGAACATGCAGACGGCCATGACGGACATGCCCATGGTGAGTTTGATCCCCATGTCTGGCTCGACCCGGTAAATGCCAAGGCGCTGGTACATGAGATCGAAGAAGTCCTGGTAGAGGCCGATCCCGATAACGCAAAAAAATATGAAGCCAATGCTGAAGCGCTAACGAAAAAACTTGACGATCTAATTGAAGAAATTTCGGCAGAGCTGACTGCGGTAAAGGGCAAGGGCTTTATTGTGTTCCACGACGCCTATCAGTATTTCGAAGATCGTTTTGGCCTGTCTGCTGCAGGATCCATCACTGTTTCACCTGAAGTCATGCCAGGTGCTGAACGGGTTAGCGAGCTGCAATCGAAGGTGAAAGACTTGAGCGCGACTTGTGTGTTTTCAGAACCCCAATTCGAACCCAAACTAGTGGTAACGGTTACTGAAGGAACACAGGCAAAAACCGGTGTTCTTGATCCTCTTGGAACATCGATTGAAAATGGTCCCGAGCTCTACTTTACACTCCTTCGTGACATGTCGAGTTCCTTCAAGAACTGCCTTGCGGAATCTAGTTAACCGAATACCGCAAACTATCTTGTGGCGATTTCATACGGGCCGCGCTAAAACCGCTTCATGAGACGACGTATGGAAACGCAGTTCGGCGGCGCGGGCATTACCAACCCGCGTCACGACGAACTCGTAGAGCGCGGCCGCAACTTGCTTGTCGACAACAAGTATCAAGAAGCGGAAATCTGCATTCAATCGGTATTGCGGGAAAATCCACGGCACCCCGAGGCACTTCATGTCATGGGTTTGTTCGCGACTGCGGTCGGAAGGCCAAATGCTGCCGTTGATTACTTAACCAAAGCTACAACGCTTGTCCCAAATAACGCCGTTTATCAGAACAATCTCGGCAACGCATTGACGATTGCCAAATTGCCCCAAAAGGCGCTTCCTCACCTGAAAAAGGCGATCAAGCTTGACCGAAAATATGCAAAACCGGTTTACAATTTGGGCAGAGCCTACAAGGCGATCGGCGAAGTGGAAAAGGCCGAAAAATACTTCAATCGGGCATTGAAAGTCGATCCGGATTATCACCACGCCCAAGCTGCTTTAGCAGAGTTGGCCGTTCAAAGCGGTAAACTGGAAATAGCATCCGGAATGTTTGAACAGATCCTGAAAAGCGATCCGGACAATATTCAGGCCATGAGTGGGCTTGCTATTTCACGCAAGACCCAGGCGGAGGATCCGCACTTGCCGCTGGTACGTCGTCGCGTTGAAGACCCGCAGCTTGATGATACCAGCAAGGTCATACTGCACCATGCGCTTGGCAAGATGTTGAACGATATTGGTGACTATGAGGATGCGATCCACCAGTTCACTCTGGGCAAGCAAACGGCCGCATTATCCTTCAATATGGATCATCATCGCAAAACCTATGGCAATCTAAGGGAATTGTATGTCCCGGATTTCTTTGCGAAACGCCAAGGTTTTGGGGTCAATGATGAGCGACCGGTTTTTATCATTGGTATGCCCCGTTCCGGCACCACGCTGACGGAACAGATCATTGCTAGCCACGGCCTGGTGGATGGCCTTGGGGAGCGTCCTGAAATACGGGAATTCGGACGGAGGTTGAAATTTGGTCAAGGAAATCCCTCAGAGCATCTAGAAGCAGTGTCCAATCTGAAAGAACCTGACATTCGACAAATGGCAAATGAGTATTTCGGTTTGTACAAACAGGCAAAAAGAGGGGCAAAACGTATATCAGACAAGCATCCGCATAACTATGAGATGCTGGGTTTGATCGCACTAATGTTTCCAAAGGCAAAAATAATCCATTGCCGACGCGATCCCATGGATACCTGTGTTTCCTGCTACATGCAGAATTTCAAGAGAAGCCATAGTTATACCGGCGATCTGGCGACCCTCGGGCAGTACTACATTGAATATAGCCGGTTGATGGATCACTGGCGCGAAAACCTGCCTCTCGAAATGCTTGAATTACAATATGAAGATATGATTGCCGATCAGGAGGCAACAAGTCGTCAACTGATCGACTTTCTCGGGCTGGAATGGGATGAAGCCTGCCTGAACTACTTTGAAACCAAGCGGTCGGTCGAAACTCCAAGCCGGTGGCAGGTAAGGCAACCCATCTATAATTCTTCCGTCGGGCGTTGGCGTAGATACGAAAAGGAGCTAGGGCCGTTAAAGCAGGCGCTTGGCGATTTGTTTGTTACTTGATTCTTATGGGTTTAGTTGCTTCCGGGGATATTAAGGACCTCGTTTCATAGAGTCGTTTCTGAATTCACAAGCCAACCAATCCGTGAATTGATTTATCGATTTTCTTTTAAAATGGGGGTAAACGCGGTCCTGGCGCCGAGTTACTCCGATGGGGCTTATGCGTCATAATGTGTAAGACGGGGGTAGTATTCATGATCGCAACAATTGCCGAATTGCTAAACACATGTGCGAGTGATGCGCCAGCGATCGGCGGTGCCGAGCGCGCATGGCTCGATTATAACGGCTTGCGGGACCTTTCACGATCCACGGTCGAGGCCACACTTTCTTGCTGTTTGGCGAATTTACTAAAGATGATCAAAATCAAACAAAACAAAAACACACTCACGAAAAAGAAGAAACAAAATTAATATCAGAAAAACAACTG
>JBCCEP010000113.1:0-10468 GCA_039030215.1 Pseudomonadota bacterium | reverse complement strand
GTGCACCGAGGCGCAGCCCGCCTCACCAACAGCCATCAAACCGGGTACAACCTGATTACACCGGCTTCAGGATTCCAGTGCTCCACGCCGCCGCCAGGCTGGACGATTTCCCAGGGGCTCATGGCTGCATCACCGACGATCACGACCTTGTAGTCGGGTCCATAAGTGTGCAGAACATCCATGGTAGACAGCTGTTCGCCGTGACGGCGGATATTGTCCTTCCATACGCCTTCATAAATGCAGTTGTGGAAGTAGAAATACTCCAGGTGTTTCAGCTCTGCGCGTGCAGCCGAGAACAATTCCTCGACGGTCCGGACATGATCATCCATTGAACCGCCAATATCGAGAAACAACAGCACCTTCACCGCATTGTGCCGTTCAGGCCGGGTTTTGATATCCAGATATCCCTGTTCTGCGGTGGCACGTATCGTGCCCTTGAGATCCAGTTCTTCGTGAGCGCCCTCACGCACCCAGCGGCGTAATCGTTTCAAGGCCACTTTGATATTTCTCGTTCCGAGCTCGACGCTGTCATCGAGATTACGGAATTCGCGCCTGTCCCAGACTTTCACCGCCCGACGGTGCCGGCTCTCTTCCTGTCCAATCCGTATGCCTTCCGGGTAATATCCATAGGCGCCAAAGGGTGACGTACCGGCTGTCCCGATCATTTTCGATCCACCCTGATGGCGTTTGTGTTGCTTCTTCAATCGTTCTCGCAGCTTCTGCATCAGTTCTTCCCAGCCGCCAAGTGCCTCGATCTGTGCCTTTTCCTCTTCGCTCAAATGTTTCTCCGCGAGCTTCCTCAGCCATTCCTCCGGCAGGTCCATTGTTTCAATACCGTCCTCGGAACCTTCAACCGCTTCCAGACCCTTGAAGACTTGAGAAAAGACCTGGTCAAACCGGTCTAGATTTCGTTCGTCCTTTACAAGCGCGCTTCGGGACAAATAGTAAAATCCCTCCACATCAAACTCGACGAGGCCGGCCTCCAGTCCTTCAAGTAACGTCAGATATTCCCGCAACGTCACGGGAACCTTGGCTTCTTTTAACGCAAGAAAAAACGGCAGGAACATCAGTACTCCGGCATCATTAGGTTATCGTGGGCGTTTCCCACGCTATTTCTGCCAGAACTCTAGATCGCCCGTTCCGGTTTATCCAGATGCCTGATCACGGCAATGTACGAAATCGTGTCTGGATACGAAGTGCCGGCATGGTTGAATGAAAAGAACCGAAAGGCGTCAAATGAAGTTCCTTTGTTCGATCCTAGTCTGTTTGCTGGTACTGTTTTCGTTTTCAACCCAACCGGTATCAGCATTTGAAGCCCCTGCCACCGTAATTGTTGATGAGGGGCCCTTCATCAGCGGTTCGGATCGGGCAGAACGCGATTTCGGATATACCCTCGATGAGAACGCCTACGGCCACAACATCACCCGTAAAAACAAATGGTATGAGCGCGAACTGGACCGCGCGGAGCGAACTACCGGCAAATACGCAATCATGAAAACGCCGGTGACCAATGCGCAATATTCTGAGTTTGTTCGCGAGACTGGCCACATGCCACCAACAGTCACGCCGGAAATCTGGAAGGGCTACCGGCTGATTCATCCATATGAAAGAACCTTGAAGTTCCAATGGCATGAAGGTGTGCCCCCGGCCGGAAGGCAGGACCATCCGGTCACCATGATTTCCTATGCTGATGCCGAAGCCTACGCAGATTGGCTTTCAGAAAAGACCGGTGACAACTGGCGGCTGCCGTCTGAGCTCGAATGGGAAAAAGCGGTGAGGGGAACCGATGGCCGCAGATTTCCCTGGGGTGATGAGTGGGACGCGAGCATCCTTAATAGCCATGACATGGGGCCATTCGATACGGTGCAGGTTGGGAAGTTTCCCGAAGGTGCAAGCACCTTTGGCCTATTGGACGGTGCGGGTCAGGTTTTTGAATGGGTTGCAGAACCGGTCGGTGACGACCGACACTACGTCAAAGGCGGTTCCTGGGATGACAAGGGGTGCGGCGTTTGCAGGCCCGCGGCGCGCCATTCCCGGCTGGATGACATTCATCACATCCTGATCGGATTCAGGCTTGTTCAGGAGCTTGACTAGACCACGAACCAAATACCGAAACTAAGTCCCGATATCTTCCACATTGAACGTCGTCGTCTGATAGGTCTGATTGATCCAGTTGCCAAACAAAAGATGCGCATGGCTTCGCCACCGGTTTTGTGGTGGAGCATCGGGATCGTCTGCAGGATAATAGTTTTCCGGCAAGTCAATTGGCGTGCCCAACTGAACATCCCTTGTATATTCCTCAGCCAGTGACGATGAATCATATTCGATATGGTTGAAGATATAGAGCCTGTTGCCTTCTCGCTCATGCAGGAGGCACGGGCCTGTGACCTCAGATTCCATCAATATTTCGAGCCCTGGCGCACTCCTAATGTCACTGGAACGCACCTCCGTCCAACGAGAGACGGGTATCGAAAAGTCATCGGAAAATCCGCTCAGATAGGGCGAGGCCGGGTTCAGATTCTTGTGCCGGTAAACTCCAAAAGCCTTGCGATCGAGCGTATATTTGGGAATGCCGTGGAAATATTGCGTCGCCGCCATCGCGCCCCAGCAGATAAAGAAGCTGGAATGTACATGGGTTCGTGTCCATTCCATTATCTGTTCGAGTTCCGACCAGTAGCTGACATCTTCAAAAGGCAGCGTCTCGATCGGCGCACCCGTAATGATAAATCCGTCAAACTTCCGATGCTTGATTTCATCCCAGGTTTCGTAAAATGAAATGAGATGTTCCTCGGGCGTGTTCTTAGCCTTATGCGTGCCAATCCGGACCAGCGTAAGCTCAACCTGTAACGGCGTAGCACCGACCAGGCGTGCAATCTGCGTCTCGGTGCGGATCTTGTTTGGCATCAGGTTCAAAAGGCCGATCTGCAAGGGCCGGATGTCCTGCCGGATCGCCGCAGTCTCGTCCATCACCATCACGCCCTCGTCGACCAAGGTCTCACGGGCGGGAAGTTTGTCTGGTACACGGATCGGCATTTATGCAATTCTCCAACAAAAAACCGGCTCGCGATTTACAAATTCGCTGCCGGTCCGTCGGTTACATTCCGCGCGGCCCTTTTAGCGATTTGTTTAAAGTGGCTGCAAGCCGGCCGGCCAAATCACCACTGATTTAATAAATAACGCTGGAATTCGTTCGGTACAAGCCCTTTACGCTGACCGGTCAGCCATTGCGTTGCCGGGCCAGGAACGCCAGCCTTTCGAACAAATGGACATCTTGTTCGTTTTTCAGCAATGCGCCGTGCAGTCTTGGCAATGCGTTATTTGCGTCAGTGCGCAAAT
Source organism: Pseudomonadota bacterium (assembly GCA_039030215.1). Taxonomy (GTDB): domain Bacteria; phylum Pseudomonadota; class Alphaproteobacteria; order Rhizobiales; family Rhizobiaceae; genus BOKV01. The sequence continues at coordinate 7,132 of JBCCEP010000113.1, read as the reverse complement.
CGGCAGGATCCAGATCCTCCGCGACCAGTAATCTGATCCAGTCCAGCGCCTCGGACGTGGAGGGCTTCTTCTTGAGCCCTGGTGTTTCGCGAATCTCGTAAAATTGCGTCAGCGCGGCGCGCACCAGGCTTTTCTTGATACCCGGATAATGCACATCGACGATCTGTTCGAGCATCGGCAGTTCGGGAAAGCTGATATAATGAAAGAAACAGCGTCGCAAAAATGCGTCAGGCAGTTCCTTTTCATTGTTTGAAGTAATGATGACGATTGGCCGATTGCGGGCCGAGACCGTTTCACCGGTTTCATAGACGTGGAATTCCATGCGATCCAGCTCCAGCAGCAGATCGTTGGGAAACTCGATATCGGCCTTGTCGATCTCGTCGATCAACAACACAGACTTTTCTGTAGCGTCAAAAGCCTCCCAGATCTTTCCCCGCCGGATATAGTTCGCGACATCGTTTACTTTCGGGTCACCCAATTGCGAATCCCGCAATCTGGATACGGCGTCATATTCGTAAAGGCCCTGCTGCGCCCGCGTCGTCGATTTAACGTGCCATTCGATCAGGTCCAGGCCGAGCGAGGCTGCTACCTGCTTGGCCAATTCGGTCTTGCCGGTGCCCGGCTCGCCCTTGACCAAAAGCGGGCGCTCGAGCGCAATCGAGGCATTGACGGCAACCGTCAGATCATCTGCGGCCACATAGGAACTTGTACCGTTGAATTGCATTTGCTGTCCTGAAAACTGCTTGATCCAATCACCATAAAATCTTGTCGATTGCCTTACAACTGAATATCGGTATCAAAAAATCAAGCCATCAGGTTCGGTTCTTGCCTTCCCCCGAATAGATGTTGCAAATCGGTTGATTACGCGCTGTGTGTTCGAAATTGGCGTTGCGTTGCCACTCAAACTGGTTAAGATTTGGCCAATTACAAATCTGCAAATAAGCGGAGCAAATCCGCATTTCAGGCAGGGGATGCACGTTGGAATATTTCGTACAGCAATTGATAAATGGGCTGACGCTGGGCTCAATCTACGGGCTGATCGCTATCGGTTACACGATGGTCTACGGCATTATCGGCATGATCAATTTCGCCCATGGTGACATTTTCATGGTCGGGTCATTCATCGCCTTGGCAACCTTCCTGGCCCTGGTGGCAATAGGATTATCGGCACTCCCCCTGATCCTGTTTATTGTGCTTATTGTATCGATGATTTTCACCTCTGCCTGGGGCTGGACCGTTGAACGGCTGGCATATCGACCCTTGCGGGGCTCGTTCCGGCTGGCGCCGCTGATCACGGCGATTGGCATGTCGATTGTTCTGCAGAATTTCGTTCAGGTCACGCAAGGTGCGCGCGTAAAACCGCTGCCGCCACAAATCCAGGGCGGCGTTACCATTATGGACGGTATGACTGAAAACGGTCGGATTATCGTCCAGCTCTCCTATATGCAGATGATCATTATCGCCACGACGCTGATTTTGATGATCGGCTTTTCCCTCCTGATCGCAAAGACATCGCTTGGCCGGGCCCAACGCGCATGCGAACAGGACCAGAAAATGGCGTCATTGTTGGGCGTAGACGTTGACCGCACCATTTCCTTGACTTTCGTGATGGGCGCCGGGCTTGCATCGGTCGCGGGCCTGATGTTCCTGCTTCTCTACGGCGTTATCGACTTCTATATCGGCTTTCTCGCCGGCGTTAAGGCGTTTACCGCCGCTGTGCTCGGCGGGATTGGATCGCTACCCGGTGCCATGCTGGGCGGATTGCTGATCGGCCTGATCGAGGTCATGTGGTCTGCCTATTTCACGGTGGAGTACAAGGACGTTGCGGCATTCTCCATTCTCGCGATCGTACTGATCTTCCTGCCGTCCGGCCTGCTCGGCAAGCCGGAAGTCGAGAAAGTCTGATACCAATATGGCGACGACCAGTATCAACCACCGGCCGCAATCCAACATTTTTGCGGAATCCCTGAAGGATGCGGCAATTGCCGCATTTCTTGCAGCCGTACTGGGCTTCTTTTTCCTGGCGCTCAGAACCGATATCGCGACGGGTGGACTGGTACTGACCACCAGATGGGGTCTGTACTTCACCTGTATCGCAATCGTGTTTGTTGTCAGATTGCTGCTGAACATATTTGTGTTCCGCTCCGCCCACCCGGTCACCGAGACGGTCGGAAATGCGATTGGCCAGCTTGCAGCGCGATCGGGCAATGCCGGAAAGTGGTTCATGCGCGGGCTATTTGGCTTTGCGATCGTTCTGCCATTTTTCTTCACCACATTTTTCCCCAACCAGGATCGGCAATATATCGATCTGGCAATCCTGATCATGACCTACATCATGCTGGGTTGGGGCCTGAATATCGTCGTCGGACTGGCGGGGCTGCTCGACCTCGGCTACGTGGCGTTCTACGCCGTCGGTGCCTACTCATTTGCCTTGTTGGCAGAATATTTCGACTTTGGTTTCTGGGTAGCGCTTCCGCTTGCAGGCGCACTTGCTGCCCTATGGGGAATTATTCTTGGTTTTCCGGTGCTTCGCCTGCGCGGCGATTATCTGGCCATTGTGACACTGGCGTTCGGCGAAATCATCCGCATAGTTCTTTTGAACTGGTACACCTTCACCAATGGGCCGGATGGAATTTCAGGTATTCCAAAACCAACTTTCTTTGGCCTGGAACTGAAACGCGGGGAGGGCAATTTCGCCGATTTCTTTGGAATTGCCTACGACCCGATTCACCGCTTTATTTTTCTCTATTACATCATTTTCGTAATGGCGATCATTACCAATATCGTCACCATGCGGCTGCGCCGGCTGCCTATCGGCAGAGCTTGGGAAGCGCTGCGGGAAGATGAAATTGCCTGCCGGTCTCTGGGCATAAATACCACCAGTACCAAACTTACGGCGTTTTCGGTCGGCGCGATGTTTGGCGGATTTGCCGGTTCCTTCTTTGCAACAAGGCAAGGTTTCATTTCGCCTGAAAGTTTCACCTTTATTGAATCTGCGATCATTCTGGCGATCGTTGTTCTCGGTGGTCTCGGCTCGCAGATTGGCGTTGTCATTGCATCCATTGTGATGATCGGCGGTATTGAACTTCTTCGTAATCTCGATTTCCTCAAGCAGATATTCGGGCCGGACTTCGAGCCGACCCAATACCGCATGCTGATATTCGGACTGGCAATGGTCCTGATAATGGTCTGGAAACCGCGAGGCTTGGTAACCACTCGAGAACCGACGGCGGTGCTGAAGGAGAAGAAACGAATCGGTGCCGACATGGTTGCCCAGGGCGAGGGGCACTGATCGGATGGCGGAAGCTGTACAAGACAATAAGAACCATCGATGGAAAACCGATCCGGTGCTCTCCGTAGAGCATCTGACCATGAGATTTGGTGGCCTGGTTGCAGTCGGCGATTTGAGTTTCGACGTCGGCCGAGGGGATATCACCGCCCTGATCGGTCCCAACGGCGCCGGCAAGACAACCGTTTTCAACTGTGTCACTGGCTTCTACAAGCCGACAGAGGGCCGGATTGTCATGCGCCATGGTCAAGGACGCCACGATGAGCTGGTGGAAGAAATAACTGCCACCGACCGCCAATACAGTATTGACGGTAATACGGCGGTCTACCTGCTGGAGCGGATGCCCGATTTCGTCATTTCGCACAGAGCACGTGTTGCGAGGACATTCCAGAATATCAGGCTCTTCGGTGGGATGACCGTTCTGGAAAATCTCCTGGTTGCCCAACACAATCCGTTGATGCTGGCATCCGGCTTCTCAATTCGCGGCTTGCTTGGTCTCAAGAGTTATAAGGATGCCGAACTTGAAGCGATGGATCGCGCGGTCTATTGGCTGGAGCATATTGGGCTTGTCGATCGTGCCGACGATCCGGCTTCCGATCTTCCCTATGGGGAACAGCGGCGTCTGGAAATCGCCAGGGCGATGTGTACCGAACCGCATCTATTATGCCTCGATGAGCCTGCTGCCGGCTTGAATCCACGCGAATCGGCGGACCTGAACAAGTTGCTCAGATTCATTCGTGATGAACAGGAAGTTTCAGTCCTCCTGATCGAGCACGATATGGGCGTGGTAATGGAAATATCCGACCACATCATCGTGCTTGATTATGGTGTGAAAATATCCGATGGCGATGCCGAACATGTCCGTTCCGATCCAAGCGTGATCGCCGCATATCTCGGTGTCGATGACGAGGAAGAAATCGATATCCCCGAAGTGCGGGATGATATGCAATCTGTCGAGGAATTGGAAACACAGGCAGCAAAGCCCAACCCCAAGGCTGCACCGTCGCGCAAATCCAGGGCTGCTTCTGCGAAGTCAACAAAATCTGCGTCTGCTGCCAAAACTGATGCCAACCGGCCGTCAAAAATGCGAAAACCAGCCAAGCCCGACGACCTGAAACGCATCTCCGGTGTCGGACCCAAACTCGAGCAGACGCTGAACGGACTTGGTATCTACAAATTCGACCAGATTGCCAAATGGAAGAAGGCAGAACGTGATTGGGTCGATGGATATCTGAACTTCAAGGGAAGAATTGAACGGGATAATTGGGTTTCCCAAGCCAAGGAATTTGCCAAAGAGGCAGCAAAGTCAGCCAAAGCCCCTGGCAGCCGTAAGGGGGGCAAATGATGGCCAGTTCTGCCGAAACGCTTCTCTCGATCCGCGGTGTCGAAACCTATTACGGTAAAATTGTCGCGCTGCGCGGTGTCGATGTTGACGTGAAGCGCGGAGAGATCGCCACATTGATTGGCGCAAATGGCGCCGGCAAATCGACCCTGATGATGACCATCTGCGGCAATCCACGGGCTCGTACGGGTCAGATCATATTGGATGGCGAGGACATTACCTCGATGCCCACGCACCAGATCATGCGGATGGGCATTGCCCAATCACCCGAGGGTCGCAGGATTTTCGCCCGCATGAGTGTCATGGAGAACCTGCAGATGGGTGCGCTGCTGGTCGATGATGAATATTTCGAGGATGATCTCAAACGGGTTTTCGAATTGTTTCCGCGCCTTAAGGAGCGGTTGAGCCAGCGTGGCGGTACTCTGTCGGGTGGAGAACAGCAAATGCTGGCGATAGCTCGTGCATTAATGGGCAGACCGCGCCTGCTATTGCTTGACGAGCCATCACTTGGGCTGGCGCCGTTGATCGTAAAACAGATCTTCGAAATCATCCGTGAGCTTAATGAAAATCAGCATCTGACGGTATTCCTGGTCGAACAAAACGCCTTTCACGCCCTCAAACTGGCCCATCACGGCTATGTCATGGTCAATGGCGTGATCACCATGTCAGGTACGGGCGCTGAACTGCTCAAACGCGAAGATGTGCGTGCTGCATATCTGGAAGGCGGGAGGCACTGACGGATGGAACACGCAAACAGTTTCTTGTGGGAAATCAGTATAGGTGAATTCCTACTGGTCACAGTAGCGTTGGGCGGACTGGGTGCCTGGTTGACAGGCCGCGCGGTTGCCAACACCTGGGGCAGCAAGCTGGCGCTTGTGCGTTATATAGTTCTGCTGAACATGTTCGTGAGATTCATCCACTACTCCCTATTTGAAGGGACTTTGCTGTCGCCCTGGTACTTTACGGTGGACCTGATTGTCTTGCTGATTATTGCCTTTGCCGGCATGCAAATGACCCGTTCTGCACAGATGGCAGGCCAGTACGGATTTGAATATGACAGAATTGGAAAATTCGGCTGGAAACGCCGGGTTTAACCACTTTGTCGCTCTATCAAAAAATTTCCTTTATTTAGACATCGATTTGGGCTTTTATCTTGGCAATTCGGCCTCCAAGGGCTGATAATTCCCGGATTCGGACTGATAGACACCCATTCCGACCGGGGCTTGAAAAATGTGTGTCACAGGGAACTAATATGAAAAAAATTCTCTTAGCTAGCGCTGCAATGAGCCTGATGATGGCGAATTCTGCCTGGGCTGATATCACTGTTGCGGTTGCAGGACCCATGACAGGTCAATACGCCTCCTTTGGTGAGCAGATGAAAACAGGTGCCGAGCAGGCAGTTGCCGACATCAATGCCGCCGGTGGTGTAAATGGCGAAATGCTAAAGCTGGAAATCGGTGACGATGCATGCGACCCGAAACAGGCGGTAGCAGTTGCCAACCAGATGGCCGGTAAGGGCGTTGTCTTCATGGCAGGCCATTTCTGTTCAGGATCATCCATTCCTGCATCTTCGGTTTATGCCGAAGAGGGAATTGTCCAGATTTCTCCTGCGTCAACAAACCCGAAATTCACCGATGAGCGTCCGGGTCCGGGCACTTACCGCGTTTGTGGCCGTGACGACCAGCAGGGTGAAGTCGCAGGTCAATATCTGAAGAAAAATTATGACGGCAAGAAAGTCGCATTTGTTCACGACAAGACCGCTTACGGAAAAGGCCTGGCTGACGCTACGATGGCTGCCTTTGAAATTGCTGGCGGCGAACCTGCATTATATGAAGCCTATACAGCGGGTGAAAAGGACTATACCGCTCTGATCTCAAAGCTTAAAGCTGAAGGCATTTCAGTTCTTTATGTCGGTGGTTATCACACCGAAGCGGGCTTGATGGCACGTCAGGCCAAGGAACAAGGCCTCGATCTCCAACTCGTTTCGGGTGACGCTCTTGTTACCGATGAGTACTGGGCAATCACCGGTGATGCGGGTGAGGGAACCTTGATGACCTTCTCGCCAGATCCGCGCAAGAACTCGGAAGCTGTAGATGTCGTCAAGGCGCTGGAAGGTGCCGGCAAGACAACTGAGGGTTATGTCCTCTACACCTATGCCGCAATGCAGGCTTGGGCAGACGCAGCAAATGCAGCCGGCTCAACCGACTTCGACAAGGTCAACGAGAAACTTGCCTCAGGCGATTTTGACACCGTTTTGGGTAACCTGTCATTTGATGACAAGGGAGACGTGACCCTTCCAGGTTACGTTTTCTATCGCTGGGCTGACGGAACTTACAACCAGATCAACTAATCTGATCTCCGTTTTACCAAATGAAAATCCGGCGGTCTCCGCCGGATTTTTTTTATGGCAGGCTGAGTTCAGCGTGGCGGTTAACGTCCTTGTAAAGGAGATAACGGAACCGACCCGGCCCGCCTGCATAACAGGCCTGCGGGCAGAAGGC
>JBCCEP010000112.1:0-10476 GCA_039030215.1 Pseudomonadota bacterium | reverse complement strand
TGGGCAGCCACACCTTTGAAACAATTGGCGGGGAGAGCCATCGAAACGGCAAGGCCGCAAGAAAGCTTTCGCTTCATCACTGCACCCTGCCGATCGATAGTGAAGGAAAGCTCGCCTTTTTGACCGTATCCGACCTGGTGAGGAAGCTGGAACGGATCGAGCCGCATCCTGTTTTCCGACCAGTCCGGCAGTTTTTGCCGGACGGATTGTCCCTGTACTTCACGACGAGCTACTTGAGCCATTTTAGCCTCTCTGTCCCCTTCAGAGCCCGATCTTTTGCCGGATCTCCTTTTGCCGCGCTTGCTTTTGTTTTTGTTCCGCGACTGGAGAGACAATAGCCCAAATGCCTCCCGATCTGCTTAACAGATAAGGTGAATCCTTTATTGATTTATTGTTTGGTTATTGAATTATTGCAGGCTGTAAGAATTGGATAATGAATCTTTTCAAGAGCTTAACGCGTATCCTGTTGTATTGCTGCTATCCGTCAGAGTACTTTGCCCGGGTTCATGATGCCCTTTGGATCAAAAGCATTTTTCACTGCGCGCATCATCTCCATCTCTGTCTGGCTCTTGACCTTGGCCATGCTTTCGCGTTTCAGCCGCCCGATTCCATGCTCGGCTGAAATCGAGCCATCCATCTCGACGACAAGCGCATGAACCTTGTCATTGATCGACTGTCGGTGTTCGAGGAACGCTTCTCGGTCGCCCCCGGCAGGTTGGGACACATTATAGTGGAGATTGCCGTCGCCCATATGGCCGAACGCACAAATTCTGGCATCAGCGATTTCGTCCAACACGATTTCAGATGCCCTTGCCACGAAATCCGGAATGGCATGCACCGGCACCGAGATATCATGTTTGATGGAGCCGCCTTCGGGAATTTGCGCTGGTCCCATATCCTCACGCAATTTCCAGAACGCATCCCGTTGTGCGCCTGATTGCGCCATGACGGCATCCTTGGCCAGACCGCGGTCCAGCGCTTCGGTAAAGATTGCTTCGGTCAGCGCGTCTGCGTCGTCTGCCGACCGGCCGGAAGAAATCTCGGCAAGGACATACCACTCATGGGGTTCTTCCATTGGATCGCGGCTGCCTGGAATATTGCGAAGGACGTACTCCAATGGCGTGCGGTGGATCAATTCAAAACCGGTAAGCGCGGCTCCGGCCATACCTTGGGCCAGATTTAGAAGAGAAAGCGCGTCGTTGGGGCTCTCGAGCGCCACCCAGACAACATTCTGCCCCTTTGGTTTCGGAAAGAGTTTCAATACGGCTGCGGTGACAACACCAAGCGTGCCTTCCGCGCCGATGAAAAGATTCTTCAACGAGTAGCCGGTATTGTCCTTCTTCAGTCTGCGTAGCCCGTTCCAGATCTCGCCATTGGGCAACACCGCCTCCAGACCAAGGACCAATTCGCGGGTATTGCCATAGGCAAGCACGCCAGTCCCGCCCGCATTGCTGGAGATGTTCCCGCCGATCTGGCAGCTCGCCTGGCTGCCGATCGATAACGGAAACAGCCGGTCATTTGCGTCAGCCGTCTCCTGAATGGTTTGCAGGATAACACCAGCCTCCGCCGTCAGCGTGTTGCCTGCCGTGTCAATATCCCGAATTTTGTTCATCCGCTCCAGGCTGACGATAATCTGCTCGCCGCTTTCATCCGGCACGCCGCCACCGGCATGACCGGTATGGCCTCCTTGCGGAACCACCGGCGTATTGGTTTCATTGGCCAGCGTCAGAATTTGCGAGACTTGTTCGGTGCTATTGGGTTTCAGAACCAGTTCGGTTTTCCCGACATAGATGAACCGGTTCTCCTCCACATAATGCGTCAGATCATCTTCGACCGTCAGCACATTCGGTCTGCCGGTAATGTCAATGAACCGTTCGATCAGTGCAGCATCAGGCATTGTCATTCTCCGCGGCGGCGCGTGCCAGCCTGTCATTGATGGCGTCGCCAAGCCCGCCGAATGGAATGGGTTCAACCGCAATCAATTCCGGTTCAAGGCCATCAAGCACTTTCAAATGGTGATAAAGATTGGCTGCTGCTTCCCGCAAATCCCCGCTTTCACTCAAATTCATCACCCTCATTGCACCGTCCCGTTTCTTACCGATTCCATTCGAGAATGCCAGAAGACCGGCATCTTCAGGGCATTTCGTGACTTCGAGCTGCATCGCCGCATTTGGCGCATAGTGGCTTGTCATCATGCCCGGCGCTTCTATCACATCTGTCGAAGCGGCCTCCACGGCAAGGCCTGTGACCAGTTGAATTTCTTCAGCTGTTATTGCACCGGGACGGAGCAAGACCAGCCTGTCTGCTTCAACCTTCACGATTGTCGATTCAATCCCTACTTCACAGGCACCGCCATCGACAATCAGCAAGTCCTGATCATGGAATTCATCAGCGACATGCTGTGCCGTCGTCGGCGAGATCCTGCCGGACTTGTTGGCGCTGGGTGCAGCAAGTGGTTTGCCAAATCCTTCAATGATGCGTCTGGAAATCCCGCTGGGACACCGCAAACCGATTGTCTCAAGACCGGCGATAACCAGTTCATGCACACCGCCCGACGGGTTCACCGGAATGACGATGGTCAGCGGACCGGGCCAGAATTTCTCTGCCAGAACCCGGCATGTCTGATTGAGCAAGCCATATCTTTCTGCCATATCCAGGTCGCTGACATGACAAATCAACGGATTGAAATGCGGCCGGTTTTTCAATTCGAATATCTTGGCGACAGCGGTGCCATTTGTGGCGTCAGCCGCCAATCCGTAAACAGTTTCCGTCGGTATCGCCACGTAGTTTCCCGCCGCAAGGGCATTCACCGCTTCGTCTACTGCTATTGCCCAATTATCGGCAGTTACTTTTTTTGGCATATCCATTACATTGCCGCTCGAATTAAGTTTGATACCGCCTATAATCAGACGAAATCAAAGCAGCAACCGGGATATTCGAAATTTGCGGTACATCTCGCATAAAAATTTCGACTACTGCCCGCTAATTACAACCAGTAAATGGTGCGGGTTCTCCCTGAACAACGTGCCGGGAGGACTAAATGTATCGCGCACCGGTTTCTGATATTGCCTTCACACTCAAGAAGGTCGCCGGCCTTGACGATGCAATCGCAACGGGTGTTTTTGAAGATCTCAGCGAAGATCTGGTAGACGCAGTTCTCGAACAGGCGGGCAAGTTTGCGACCGAGGAAATAGCGCCGCTCAACCGGCCAGGCGACATGAAAGGCGCTGTATTGCAGGATTCGGCGGTAACCATGCCACCGGGCTGGATCGAAACCTATCGAAGCTGGATGAATGACGGGTGGAACGGACTGGCCGCGCCAACCGAGTATGGCGGACAGGGCCTGCCGGTGATGATCGCCTCTGCTGTGACTGAAATGTGGAACTCAGCCTCCATGGCTTTCGGTCTGGGGCCGCTTCTGTCGATCGGGGCCATTGAGGCAATTCATAAGCACGGTTCTGACGAACTGAAATCGAAATTCCTGGAAAAACTTGTCTCGGGTCAATGGACCGGAACGATGAATCTGACCGAACCGCAGGCGGGGTCTGATCTGAACGCATTGAAGGCGAGAGCTGAACCCGCCGGTGACGGAACCTACCGGATATTCGGTCAGAAAATCTTTATCACCTATGGCGAACACGACCTGACCGATAACATATGCCACCTGGTGCTGGCGCGGCTGCCCGATGCGCCTGCGGGTACTAGGGGTATCTCGTTGTTCCTGGTACCCAAATTTCTGGTCGATGATGAAGGCAATATCGGCAAGCGCAATGACGTATTTTGCCAAAGTCTGGAGCACAAGTTGGGAATTCACGCGAGTCCAACGTGCATCATGATCTACGGAGATGGCTTTTCAGGCGGTGAGCCAGGTGCCATCGGCTATCTGATCGGCGAAGAAAACAAGGGCCTGGCCTGCATGTTCACCATGATGAACAATGCGCGTCTGAATGTGGGTATTCAGGGAGTTGCAGTTGCCGAGGCTGCCTATCAGCAGGCATTGGCCTATGCGCAGGAGCGCAAACAGGGAAGATCACTGGATCATGATGGACCGGGAATGAGCCCCATTGTTGAACATCCCGATGTCGCGCGCATGTTGCTGACTATGAAAGCCAAGGTACAGGCCGCACGTGCCATTTGTTATAATTGTGCCCATGCAATTGATATGGCGGATCTGGCAAATAGAGATGGATCCAGATCCGAGGCTGAACGGGCAAGCATTCTGACCCCGGTGGCCAAGGCATATTCAAGCGATATCGGTTTTGAAGTCGCAAGCCTTGGGGTCCAGGTCCATGGCGGCATGGGCTTCATGGAGGAAACCGGCGCTGCCCAGTATTTGCGCGATGCACGCATCAACCCGATTTACGAGGGTACCAACGGCATCCAGGCAATTGACCTCGTACTCCGAAAATTACCGCTTTCAGATGGCGAGGCAGTACATTCCTATATTTCCGAACTGCGTGAAATCGCTGGTTCCGTTCAGGGCGTAAATCACGATGATTTCGGTGAGACTGCATCAAGACTGTCTGATGCCCTGGATGACCTTTCAGAAACGACTGAATGGATACTTGAATCATTGTCACAGGGCAGAAAAAGTGAAGTCTTGGCCGGCGCCACCCCTTATCTGCGCTTATTCGCGATTTCAGCCGGTGCGGCCTATCTCGCCAAGGCGGGTCTCGCGGACTCATCAAAGTCCCGCTTGGCACGATTCTTTGCAGAAAATGTACTTGCCGATAGCGCAAGTCTAAAACGCCGGGTGACCGAAGGCGCAGCAAGCCTTGAAGCCGCCCATTCGATCCTAGAGGCGAGTTAGAAATCTGGATAAGTCCAAGAGTTGTAAATGAGCGAACTGATTGAAATTACCCGCGCTCAAGGCGTCCTGACTGTTCGGATGAACCGTCCCGACAAGAAGAATGCGCTGACCACAGACATGTATCGCGGTCTGGCAAGCGCGATATCTGACGCCGAAAAAGATGATGAAACATCAGCCATCCTGATACTAGGGGTACCGGGTGCCTTCAGCGCTGGTAATGATATTGCAGATTTTCTGGCTGCCGCGAGTGGCCAGGAGCACGAGCCCTTGGCGGCATTTGATTTTCTCGAGAAGATAATCATGGTCGAAAAGCCGCTGATCGCCGGCGTTGACGGCCTTGCCATTGGGGTTGGCACGACAATGCTGATGCATTGCGATTACGTAATTGCATCCAATCAAACCCTGTTCAGGACACCCTTTGTCGATCTCGGCCTGACGACCGAGGCCGGCTCCAGCCTGATTGGACCCCGGATTATGGGCCATCATCGGGCGTTCTCGCTGTTGGTTCTTGGAGAACCTATGAATGCCGAAGAAGCGCTCACCTGCGGCCTGGTCAACCGGGTTGTTACCCCATCCGAACTGGAGGAGGCGGCAACTTCGGTCGCGGCTGCGACAGCCGCGAAACCGGCGGAGGCATTGAAGATCACCCGCGATCTCGTCCGCGGTGATCGTCATGATGTGCTCGACCGGATGCGCCACGAAATGGATTTGTTTGAAGAGCGTCTCAAATCGGATGATGCACGCGCTGCGATTGACGCCTTCCTGAACAAGGGAAAATAAGCTGATAATTGTTTGGCTTAGCGCTCCAGCAAGGCAACGGCTTCAACGTGAGGCGTATAAATGAACTGATCGATTGGTGTCACGGACTTCAATCGGTAACCACCCTTGATCAGCATTGCCAGATCGCGCGCAAGCGTCACCGGATTACAGGAAACGGCCGCAATCTTCGTAACACCGGAACTAGCAAGTTCCGCTGCCTGTTCCTGCGCACCGGCTCGCGGTGGATCAAAGACGACGCCGTCAATTTTCTTCAACTCTGCCGCATTCATTGGCCGCCTGTATAGGTCTCGCCGTTCAGTGGTTATGTGTTTGAGGGCACCACCAGTTTCACGCCATGCTTGATCGAGGGCGGAAATCGCCGGCTCACTGGCTTCGGCAGCATAAACCGTACTGTTCTTTGCGAGCCGCAACGCAAAAGTACCATGACCACAGAACAAGTCCGCGACTGATCGACAGCCGCCCAGGTGATCGCATACCAGCACCGCCATTGCGGTTTCTGCCGCTGCGACAGCCTGAACAAATCCGTTCGGTGGCGGCGTGACGCTGGCAACTCCGTAATCCAAAAGCGGACGTCGGGATTCAATCAGTATGTCCTCATCCAGAGACAACCGGGCAAAAGATTGGGTTCCGGCAAAGTCGATCGCTTGTAAAATCGCCCTTTGCTCAACCCGCTTCTCGCTTTCGACAGCGACATCAAGACCATTATCGCAAGCAAGAGCAGAGACCTTGATCTTGCTGTTGGGGGAACACAGGATTGCCGAGAGTTCACGAAAATCTTCAAGTCTGGAGGCGATTTCCTCAACCATTACCGGGCATTCTTCGATATTGGTGATGTGATGACTGTCGCGCTTGAGAAAACCCAGGCTAATTCCAGCAGCGTTTGAAAAGGCAGTAAAGATGGCCCGCCGCCTGGCATGAGGACCAAATGCAAGAACGGCTTCGACATCGCAATCAATGTTTTCCCGCCGCAACGCTGACGACACCAGTTCCTGCTTCCAGCCCAGATAGGCGTGTTGCTCAAAATGCTGCAACTGGCAGCCACCGCAGCTCGTGAAATGCTTGCAGTCAGCATCGATCCGGTTGGGGGAGGGCGTAAGGATTTGTGCCGGATATCGTCGCCTGGCAGGCTTGCTCGCTTTAATCCTGCCCGCGCGCCGGTTCCTACCGCGAAACTGCTTCTTTTCCCTGTGCTCTCTTGCCGGAGTCAGCACAACATCCTCACCCGCCAGCGTGAACGGGACATAGACCGGTCCATCTGCAGTTTCGGCAATCCCGTCTCCCTGACGGCCAAGCTCGCGAATCGTGACGATGTTATTCTGGTTTTCGGTTTGCATCTTTCATTCCGCAAAGCAGAAATTCCTGATTTCCGCCGCTTCCTTCGATTGGGGAGGGCAACAGGTGCGTATTTCGCCATCCATCCTGCATGTCGAGCCAGCACGCCATATCATTCGAGCACTGTTCCAGCATTTCCCGGTCACGAACGATGCCACCCTTTCCAAGATGCTCCCGGCCAAGTTCAAATTGTGGTTTGACCAGAAAAATCCCCCAACCATCCGGTTCAACCAGTGCCAGGGCAGGCGGCAGGGCGAGCTTCAGCGAGATGAAGCTGACATCGCAAACTACGCAGCCAATACCTACCTTTGCTTCCGGTCCCAGTGTCGTGATGGTCAGATTGCGGGCATTGATGCCTTCGAGATTGGTAACACGCGGATCACTGGAAATTCTTGCATCCATCTGGTCATGTCCGACATCGACCGCGAATATGTGTGATGCGCCACGTTCAAGCAATATCTGACTAAATCCGCCAGTCGACGCGCCAATATCCAGCGCGACCTTGCCGTCCGGATCGTATCCGGCTGCTTCCAATCCGGCTTCGAGTTTCAATGCGGCTCTGGAGACATATTCAATAGCGGCATCACGAACCTCGAAATTATCCTCATTGGCGACCATTTGCGAAGGACGCATTGCGGCAACGCCGTTTACCGTCACCGATCCACGAAGCACCGCATCCCGTGCCCTGGAACGGCTGCGATAGAAATTCAGGTCCACCAATTTTTGGTCGAGGCGTGTTTTCGGCATGACAGAACCGTATTGCCCGCCAATTCACTGCAATTCAAGCGCGCCCAGTCTATTGCTTTGAAACCGAACCCGTCATGATTCGATCAATATCGGGCTCTTCAACCGACACAATTGGCGGTAGACCCGATCCTTTGATCTGTTCCTTGATGATCGGAAATCCCAAAATCGGAAAAGCTCGGTCGTTTTCGTCGTAAAGAAAATCTTCCGCGTCCGGCTGAATGGTTCCCCGCAATTCGCCCATTTTGGACGCAACGCGTTCAGCAGCAGCCTTCTCGATTTTCCTGTCATAACGCTGTGGCTCTTCGGCCTGTGCACTAATCGCACCAGCCGTACACAGCGCCAATATACTGTATGCCAGTCTCTTCAGGTTTCGCATGATAACCCCCATGGTCCCGGAGAAATCATGCCTGAACTGGGTTAGTGAACCGCAAATAAGCGTGGTTACGAATTGCTTAATTTTTCCGGTCTGGCCCGGAAATCGCGCAATCACCGCTCGACAGAACGCTTATGTATCGATCAGCTTGCGGATTTTTTCCATGGCGGTGTCGGGATTTTCACCATACGCAATCGTACCGGAAAATTTACCGTCCTTGTCCATTAAATAGACGGTTGCGGTATGGTCCACGGTATAATCGCCATCCTCCAGCGGAACCTTTCTGCTGTAAACACGGTAGAGCTTCTGTACTTCCGCCAATTCTTCAGGTGTGCCGGAAAGTCCGGTGATACCCGGAAAGGATTCCATGTATAGATCCAGCATTTCCGGCGTGTCTCGCTCCGGATCAACGGTGATAAAATAAATCGCAAACTTGTCTGCATCATCACCCAGATTTTCCAGCCAGCCGGCCGCCTCGAACAAAGTCGTCGGACAAACTTCCGGGCAATGGGTGAAGCCGAAGAAGATCGCATGCGACTTTCCCATCAGATCCTGTTCGGAAATCGCCGTTCCATCCGTTCTTTGCAGACTGAACGGGCCACCAATATCAGCTCCGGCCATCTTCATTACGGATTTGCCAGCTCCACCGGCCGTCCATGCGTAGCCGGCAAATGCAAGCAGGATCACGACTAGCGCCCAGGCGCTATATCGAACGATTTTCATGATCACCTGTTCCTTCAGTTGGTCTGTTCAGGATCCAGCGGTTCGGTACCCTCTGGAGTGCCGTCGGCACCGAGCCTGATTTTTTCAACTTTCGCTTCGGCAGCGCCAAGCAGTTTCTGGCAATGATCACGCAGCTTCTCGCCACGCTCATATTGGCTGATGGATTCTTCCAGCGCCACATTTCCCTGTTCAAGGCGTTCAACAATCTTCTCGAGTTCGCCGATTGCCTGCTCAAAGGAAAGTTTCGAAATTTCAGGCAATGAATCTGCCTCAGCCATGATCGTCGTGTTCCACTATCTTGTTGTAATTTAGCCGGTCATCAGCCGGTTTACATGTTCCGCAGTTGAATCCGCAAGGCCTTCCAGATCATAACCGCCTTCCAGCAGGCTCACGATCCGGTTGGAGCAATGACGATCCGCCAACTCCATAATGCGTGCCGTAGCCTGACCAAAATCCTCTTGTGTCAGGTTCAACCCCGCTAGCGGGTCGCGCCAGTGCGCATCAAATCCTGCCGATATAAGGATAAGGTCAGGGGCAAAATTATCAATAGCCGGCAGCAGTCTCTCTTCAAGCGCTTGCATGAATTGGTAGCCGTCATCGCCATGGCTGAGCGGCGCATTGAAAATATTTCCGCTTCCCGTTTCCGATCGGGCGCCACTGCCGGGATAGAGCGGCATCTGGTGACTGGAAGCAAACAGGACCGACGGGTCCTCCCAGAAGATGTCTTGCGTCCCGTTTCCGTGATGCACATCGAAATCGATGATTGCAACGCGTTCTGCATCATGGTTTTTTTGCGCATATCGCGCCGCCACCGCAATTGTATTGATCAGGCAGAAGCCCATTGCGGTCGTTTTCTCGGCATGGTGGCCTGGCGGTCTGACAGCTGCAAACACATTGTCGCACGCCCCCTCAAATACCGCGTCCACACCCGCAAGCGCAGCACCTACCGCGCGCGAAACGGCCTTCCAGCTCCCCGGACTGGCAGTCGTGTCGGCATCAATGACCGACATGCCGCTTTCAGGGACAAGTTTTGCTACCCGGTCGACATATTCGGAAGGATGGGCAAGGCTGTAATTGCTTGTATCTGCTTCAGGTGCTTCAACCCGCTCAAGGGCTTCAAATTTTGGTGAGCCAAGCGCGCGTTCAATCGCTTTCAGCCGGTCGGGTCGTTCCGGATGCCCCGGCATCGTCAGGTGATTTAGACAATCGTCATGATGATAATATCTGGTTGGCACGCGGCACTCCTGAGAACACTGACCAAGAGCCTAATGTTTGTATTGATTACGAACAGGTCAAGCTGTGATGCACAGCTTCAACGATAAACTTCATACACGGTGCCATCTTCAAGCCCCACAGTGAAGACAATCTCACCGTCAATCTCGGTAATCAATATCGCCTTGTCGATCGCTGACGGTAGCCTGGCAACACCGAGTTCCGCCAGGCCATTATTGGTAAAGCCGATGATTCTGAGCGTTTGTCTGTTAGCGGACGGAACTGCGAGATCGGGCCGTCCGTCATCATTGACATCAGCCACCGCCGACAGCCGCAATTCCGGCGAACCGATGACGTGATTGGAATATCCGTTTGAACCGCCAAACGACAGCAGCGTGTTTGGCAGATATTTGAGGAATCCCAGCCTGCCACCGATATGGGGCGTCAGGACAAATGCGATTTCCGGAGCGCGGTTTCCGGTAAAATTATCGACCCCGGC
>JBCCEP010000111.1:0-10518 GCA_039030215.1 Pseudomonadota bacterium | reverse complement strand
GCAAGACACGGCATCGCAGGGTGTCGAGCGCGTTCCGGGTCAAGCCGGTGGTCCGTATCGAAAACGATCTGTCCGACAAGTTCAGCGTGGTCGAAGTCGAAGGTCTCGATCGTCCGGGTCTATTGTCCGAATTGACGCGGGCGCTGGCTGATCTCAATCTGAATATCGGATCTGCCCATATCGCCACTTTCGGAGAAAAAATTATCGATTCGTTTTATGTCGTGGACCTGGTGGGTCAAAAGATTACCGCGCCAGGCCGGCAGCAACGCATAATCGATGGATTGATGAGCGTGCTTGACCCCAAAGCCAAGCCGCACACCGATGTCTGGCGCTCGCCTTCGGCAAAAACCGCACAAAGGTAACGATATGGGCCTGTTCGGAAAATTCTCGATTGTAGGCATGGCGACCCTTGCCAGCCGATTTCTGGGATTTTTCCGGGAGGCAATCATAGCGGCCGTTCTCGGCGCCGGCCCGGTTGCCGATGCGTTTTATGCAGCGTTCCGGTTCCCAAATCTGTTTCGCAGACTGTTTGCGGAAGGTGCATTCAACTCTGCATTCATCCCACTTTTCGCCAAGGAACTGGAAGGTGGCGGCAAACAGGCAGCGCGGGAATTCTGCGAACAGGTATTGTCTGTTCTTTTATGCGTCCTGCTCGGACTGTCCGCATTGGCGATGATCTTCATGCCGTTTCTGGTAGATACGATCATTGCCGCAAGGTTTGATCCGGCTTCCGAGAAATTCGAGATCACGACCCTGCTTGCGCGGATCATGTTCCCCTATCTGACCGCCATGTCGCTGGTGGCCATGTTGTCGGGCGTACTCAATTCGTTCAGGCGGTATTTTATCGCGGCGATCGCCCCGACATTGCTCAATATCGTGGTGATTGGCGGACTCTTGATCGCACTTTACAGCGGCATGGACAGCCGCCAGACCGGCATCATGATGGCCTGGTCGGTCACGGTTTCCGGCGTGTTGCAATTATGCCTGCTGATTTACGGCGTGCATCGCGAGGGATTTGCGGTTTCGCTGCGCGCCCCGGCGCTGACCAAACCGGTCAAACGCCTGCTTGTGCTGGCAATCCCGGCGGCGATAACCGGCGGCATTACCCAGATCAACCTGCTTGTCGGACAGAATATTGCTTCAGCCCAGGACGGGGCAATCGCGATTATCAATTATGCCGACCGGTTGTTTCAATTGCCGCTGGGTGTCGTAGCGGTGGCGATTACGGTGGTCTTGCTGCCGGAACTGTCGCGCGCCTTGAAGGCCGATGACCTGGCAGAAGCTGCAAAATTGCAGAACAAGAGCCTGGAATTCGGCCTGTTGCTGACAATACCAGCAGCAGTTGCATTTGCCATCATGCCGGAAGCCCTGCTGGCACTGGTGTTTGAACGCGGCGCATTTACCCGCCAGACGACGATCGAGGCCAGCGCTGTCTTGCTGCATTTCGGCTGGGGACTGCCTGCCGCCACCTTGATATCGACCTTCAGGCCAGGGTTTTATGCCCGCGAGGACATGAGAACCCCGATGTGGTTTGCCGCGGCAAATGTCACCACGAATATTGCCGTCAGTCTCACGCTTTTTCCGATTATCGGCATTGCAGGTATTGCGATTGCAACCAGCATCGCACAATGGCTGAACGCCATCTTGTTGGGAGCAACCCTCTGGTGGCGAGGTCTGTTTGTTCCCTCCGGCCAGACATTGCGAAATCTGGCGTTGATCATTTTTGCCAATGTCGTGATGGCACTGGTGCTGTGGCTGGCCGTGCAACAATTTGGTTCAACGATGCTGGACGGCTCGCTGATCACGCGCATAGCACTGATATTTGGTACGATTATTGTCTGTGCCGGTGTGTACTTCTCCACCGTTCTTGCCACTGGTGCGGTTGATCGGGATTTGCTGACCCGCTCGCTGCGCCGAAAGCCGAGATCAGAAGCGTCGGACAAAGATAATTCGGATTGATACTTGCTTCACCCGACCCACTCAGCCATAAACCGCGCGTCATTTTGACATCCTGCCAGTTTTACCACACAGAAAACGAGCAAGTTCATGAGCCAGCCAAGTAACCGTGTATTTTCCGGCGTTCAGCCGACCGGCAATTTGCATCTGGGCAATTATCTGGGTGCGATACAAAAATTTGTCGCGCTTCAGGAAAGCCATGAATGTATCTACTGCGTTGTCGATCTGCATGCGATTACGCAGCCTTTTTCGGTGTGGGGCGGACCTGGAAAATTGCCTGGGTACACCAGGGAGGTTACCGCTGCCTATATCGCTTCGGGTATCGACCCGGAACGCCATATCGTTTTCAATCAGAGCCAGGTTGCCGAGCACGCCGAACTTGCCTGGATCTTCAATTGCGTGGCGAGAATGGGCTGGATGAACCGGATGACGCAGTTCAAGGAAAAGGCCGGCAAGGATCGCGAGAAAGCGTCCGTCGGTCTGTTCTCCTATCCTGCGCTGATGGCTGCCGATATCCTGCTATATCGGGCGACGCATGTTCCGGTCGGTGACGATCAGAAGCAGCATCTGGAACTGACCCGCGATATCGCGGCCAAGTTCAACAATGATTTTGCCGATCAGATCGCAAAACTGGGTCATGGGGAAGAGTATTTTCCGATGACGGAGCCCCTGATCGAGGGGCCGGCAACCAGGGTAATGTCGCTGCGTGACGGAACCAAGAAAATGTCCAAATCCGATCCTTCGGATCTGTCGCGGATCAATTTGACCGACAGTGCAGATGATATTGCGAAAAAAATCCGGAAAGCGAAGACGGACCCGGAGCCGCTGCCTGAATCGGAAGATGGCCTGAAGGATCGACCGGAAGCCGAAAATCTCGTTGGATTATATGCGGCTTTGGCAGGTTGCAGCAGGGAATCGGTTCTGGCCGAATTTGGCGGCAAGCAGTTTGCCGAATTCAAACCGGCGCTTGCCGATGTGGCGGTTGAGAAGCTGACCCCGATCAGCGCCCGGATGCGGGAATTGCTGGATAACCCGGATCATGTTGATTCCATCCTGCAAGACGGGGCACAAAGGGCGCGGTCGATTGCGGCACAAACCATGCGCGAAGTGCGCGACATTGTCGGATTTTTGTCTTAAGTGTACCCTTGCAATAATTGCGGCGTTCAATTGGGGAAGGTTTCATGGTCTCTAAACGGCAAATCCACGAGGAAGGCCACAAGCGCAAATTTCTTGCGGTTATAGATGGGACTCCCGAATGCGGCAGAGCAGTCCTGTATGCGGGCCGCAGGGCACAAAATTCCGGTGGGGCGCTTGTTCTGGTCTACGTTTGCCCGCCGGGCGATTTCCAGCATTGGATCGGCGTGGAAGAGATCATGCGCGCTGAATCGCTCGAGGAAGCCCGCGTGGCACTCGACAAGTTTGCACTTTATGCTCGTGAAGCTGCAAACATTGATCCGGAGCTGGTAACCCGCGAGGGATATACCCGCGAGGAGGTAGACAAGCTTATTGAAGAGGATTCGGACATTGCACTGCTTGTTCTCGCAGCAGGTGATGCCAAGGACGGACCAGGGCCGCTTGTGTCTTCAATTGCGGTGCGAGGTTCCTCTTTTCCGATCCCGGTAGTCGTCGTGCCTGCCGAAATGACCGATGAGGATATTGAAGCGGTCACCTGAAGATTGGCTGCAAAAGGCGCCAATCAGCTTGTGTGTGGCGAGGCAAAGGCAGCTTGAACGCAATGCAAAACTAACTATCTTGTATTTTGGAATAATTCTAATTTGTCGTGACTTGAATCCATGACACCCAGGAGAACACCATGTTCATTCAAACAGAGGCTACCCCAAATCCGGCTACGCTGAAATTTCTGCCTGGCAGAACTGTTCTGGAACAGGGCTCGGCAGATTTTCGTGATGCCGAAGAGGCGGCCAATTCGCCGCTTGCACAGCGCCTGTTTGAAGTACCCGGCGTGGCCGGTGTGTTCTTTGGCTACGATTTCGTTACCATTACCCGTGACGAACAGGATGATGCGAGCCTGGATTGGCAGCATATGAAACCTGCCATATTGGGCGCTATCATGGAGCATTTTACCTCCGGCACTCCGGTTCTGGTTGACGAAACAATCGAACAAAACTACGGCGAAGAATTCTTTGATGAGGCTGACAGCCAGATCGTAGCAACCATCAAGGAACTGCTGGATACCCGCGTTCGGCCAGCCGTGGCGCAGGATGGCGGGGATATTGTCTTTCGCGGGTTCAAGGAAGGCACGGTATATCTGCATATGCGCGGCGCTTGTTCCGGCTGCCCGTCGTCAACCGCGACACTGAAATACGGAATCCAGAATCTCCTGCGGCATTTCATTCCCGAAGTAAGCGAAGTCGAAGCCGTTTAAGCGCCTCCGCGACTGCAATTTGTGATCACAAGCTGTTCCTGCGGTGTTGACTGCATGGATTGCTGTGGGCATTAGAGCGCCATGATCACGCTTGGATTCGATACTTCGGGCAATTACTGTGCAGCCGCGTTACATCGTGCCGAAGACGATGAAATTCTGGCCGAAATCAGCGAAGATATCGGCCGGGGCCATGCAGAAAGACTGATGGACGTCATCGCAACTACCCTAGATGCGGCACAATTAGAATATGATTCAATTGCAAGGGTTGCCGCATCTGCAGGTCCCGGCAGTTTCACCGGTGTGAGGGTCGGTTTGGCCACCGCTCGCGGGTTGGCGCTCGGATTATCGGTTCCCGTGGTTGGCGTGAATACATTGGCAGCGCACCGAAGAGCGGCAAATCACGAGAATTTGCTGGTGGTAGTCGATGCCCGACGCGGCGAAGCGTATTGTCAGATTTTCGAAGGTTCGGGATTTGTGAGCGCAACCTCTGGCGAGTCGATGCCGAAAGGAGCGTTTCTAGCCGATTACGAGACAGTCGCCCGGATGGTTCGTGATTTTCCGCGTAAATCAATATTGGTATGCGGCTCCGGGAGCGGTGAATTGAACCGAATACTGGAGAATCTCGAAAGTCCGCCCTTTTCAGTATTGAACAATCTGGCGACACCGCCAATATCTGCGATCGTTCGCGAAGGGGCTGCGATGGATTATGGCGGCACCAGCCCGCAACCTATTTATCTTCGTGGTGCGGATGCAAAGCCTCAATCAGGATTTGAACTGGAGCGTCGATGATCTGGTTCCCGCGACGAAAGGCAGACATTTTTGTCATGAAGGCAGAGCTGGAGGATTGCGGCCGACTGGCTGAAATCCATGCTGCCTGTTTCAGCAAGGCATGGGATGAGCAGGAAATCGAGCGGCTTGCTGCCATGCCGGGTGCCGCTTTGTGGACAGCAAAGCTAAGGGGTCGCGGAAGTGCTGGTGCGCAAGGGTTTGTCCTGGTCCGCAATTCCGGACAGGAGGCAGAAATCATAACGATTGCAACGGACCCGTCGCAAAGACGCCACGGCGTTGGAAGAGCCCTTATGGAGCACGTAGTCCGCGAACTTCATAGAGACCGGGTGAAGAGCCTGTTTCTTGAAGTTGATGCCAACAATCGGGCAGCAATTTCACTTTATAATTCTCTTGGTTTCAAGCAGGTCGGCACGCGCAAAGCATATTACAGCCTTGCTGAAGAAGACTATGATGCGGATCAAAGATCGAAGCCTGGCAGCAGTCCACAGGGTTCGGATGCGCTTGTCATGTCGCTTGATCTTCGCTAGAGCCAACAGAACATTACTGTCCGGTGCAATTGTGCCAGAGCGATCGAACCCTTTCGGGAGGCGATGTATGACAATCGAGGAACTGTGCGCTGAGAAAGGGCTGCGAATGACGGAGCAGCGGCGGATCATTGCACGAGTCATTGAAGAATCTGCCGATCACCCCGATGTCGAAGAGCTATATCAGCGAGCCTCAGAGCTCGACCCCAAAATCTCAATTGCCACTGTTTATCGAACCGTAAAACTCCTGGAAGACTTTGACATCATCGCCCGACATGAATTTCGCGACGGGCGCGCCCGTTATGAGGCGTCACCCGATGATCATCATGATCACCTGATAAATTTGAGGACGGGCGAGGTTATTGAATTCAAAAGCGATGAAATCGAACGCATTCAGGAAGAAATTGCCCGAAAACTCGGGTTTAAACTGGTCGATCACCGGCTGGAGCTTTACGGGACACCGCTGAATTCTAATCCTGATGATGAGGATGGACAGGAATAGCCAGGCTTCGTGACATAACGCTACCGGCCGGTTTTCGCTTCTTTATCGGCATCCCTGTGCTTGCGCTTGCCACTGCCGTCATGGCACCCGCCCAGGCCTTTGCACTGGCCAGATCCAAGACACTTGCAAGACGCCTGCCCCTCATTTGGCACCGATTGGCGTTGAAGATCATCGGGGTCCGGGTAATTGTGCATGGCGAAGTTCCCAAAAACCGCCCCTTGCTGATTGTTGCCAATCATGTTTCCTGGTCCGATATCATGGTGCTCGGCAGCGTCATGGAATTATGTTTCATCGCGAAATCCGAAATCGGGACCTGGCCGGGGATCAAGTGGCTTGCCCGTTTGCAAAGAACGGTGTTTGTTGATCGCGAGAAGCGAAATCACGCCGGAATACAGGCGGATTCCATTGCGGCACGCTTGGCCGAAGGGGATGCGATGGTGCTATTTGCCGAAGGCACGACCGGTGATGGACACAGGCTGCAACCATTTAAATCGGCCTTGTTTGGCGCATTGCACGGGGCGTTGAAACAGACTGACGACGAACAGATGACCGTCCAGCCGGTAGCGCTTGGATATACAAGGTTGCACGGCCTGCCTTTGGGCCGGCTGCATCAGGCGCGGGCGGCATGGCCCGGAGATGTGGAACTTGGCCCACATCTTTTCACATTCCTGCAACATGGTGCCTATGATGTAGAAGTTGTGTTTGGACAACCTGCCGAAATTTCTGCAGAAACCAATAGAAAGGCTATTGCGCAGGAAATGCAGGTTGCCGTAAGGCAGAATTTTTCCAAGGTCATGCGGATGCGCAAATGAACGGAATTGCTTGAACCGCAGACCTTCGGGCGCTAGAGAAGCGCGCAGTAACCACAGATATCGCATGCAGTATATGACAGGCATATGGTTGAGATAGCCGAAACAGATCAGATGAACGCAATCCAGGCAGACGTCGTTGCTGACCCGCAAGGCCCGACCGGGGCCGGCAAGAAGGTCTTCATCAAGACGTTTGGCTGTCAGATGAATGTCTATGATTCCGAGCGCATGGGCGATGCCTTGTCGAATGACGGCTATACGACTTGCAAGACACAGGAAGAAGCTGATCTTGTAATTCTGAATACCTGCCATATCCGGGAAAAAGCCGCCGAGAAGGTGTATTCGCATCTGGGCCGATTGCGTAAATTGCGAAACGAACGGGCGCAGGAAGGCAAGGACCTGCTGATCGCCGTTACCGGTTGTGTTGCCCAGGCCGAGGGCGAGGAAATGATGGCGCGGGCGCCAGTCGTCGATATTGTTGCCGGGCCGCAGACCTACCACCGGATTGGCGAATATGTCGCCAAGGCGAAACAGGGAAAGCGGACGGTAGCGACCGGATTCGAGATTGACGAAAAGTTCAACGATTTGCCTGCGCCGACCCGCAAGCAAATCAGATCGAGAGGGGTATCGGCATTCCTCACCATCCAGGAAGGCTGTGACAAGTTTTGCACGTTTTGCGTGGTTCCCTATACGCGGGGTGCGGAGGTGTCGCGCCCGGTCGGGCAAATCGTCGAAGAGGCAAAACGACTGGCGGATTCAGGGGTTCGCGAGGTCACCTTGCTGGGCCAGAATGTCAATGCGTGGCATGGCAAGAGCAATGATGGTACCAGCTGCAGGCTCGGCGAATTGCTGGCAATCTTGAGTGAAATCGATGGAATAAGCCGGTTGCGATACACAACCAGCCATCCGATCGACATGGATGAGACTCTAATCCAGGCGCATCGCGACCTGCCCAAATTAATGCCCTATCTTCATTTGCCGGTACAGGCTGGCAGCGATCGTATTCTAAAGGCGATGAATCGACATCATGATCGCGCCCACTATTTTGATATCGTGGACAAAATACGCAAAGCGCGGCCGGATATCGCACTATCAGGCGATTTCATCGTGGGTTTTCCCGGTGAAAGTGACGCAGAATTTGAAGAAACACTCGAATTGATCAGGGATATTGGCTACGCACAGGCTTTTTCTTTCAAGTATAGTCCACGACCCGGGACACCTGGTGCGGATATCAAAGATCAGGTCGACGAAATTGCGAAAAGCGAAAGGCTGGCAATTCTGCAGGATTTGCTGAACACCCAACAGGTGGCGTTCAACCGCGATTGTGTGGGAAAAGCCGTTGATCTTCTGATTGAGAAACCAGGCCGTCTGCCGGGACAACTGATTGGCCGTTCTCCATGGCTGCAATCAGTAATTATTGATGCAAATGCCACAAAAATCGGCGACATTATCAAAGTACGAATCACGAGTGCAGGACCAAATTCCCTGATGGCGGAAGCGATTTGAGCACGCAGCAGCTGTATTGTGACCCAGCAAGAAAGAATTTTGCCCCGAGACAAGTGGGCATGGCATCAGCGGTCTTGGGGTTCCAGCAAATAATCCATAAATTCGACTGCAGAACGTTCGGAAATCCGGACAACTTTCCAGATGGAAAAAGGATCTACACGGAGAGCAAATCTTGAGCGCACAAGAAAAGCGTCAGATTTCCGGTACGGAAACAGAAAATCTCGAGCATGTTGTGCTGTCTTTCGAAAGCAATCGGCTGGCAACGGAGTTGTTCGGCCAATTTGACGAACATCTTGCGATGATCGAGCAGCATCTGGGAGTGGATGCTGTTGCGCGTGGCAATCAAGTGGACCTGCGTGGATCTGCTGACGGGGTAGGTCAAGCCCGGGTAGCGCTTGAATATCTCTATGAGCAACTGGAAAAGGGTGAATCGCTGGAGCGGGGGGATGTTGATGGCGCCGTTCGAATGGCTGCTTCCGATGATCAACCGCAATTGCCCAACATCGAGAAGGGTGGCCGGCTTTCGATGGCGCAAATCGGAACCCGCAAAAAAGCGATTTCGGCGCGCACGCCGACACAGGATGCCTACATCCGCGCGATGGATCGCAGCGAGCTGGTGTTTGGCACCGGACCGGCAGGGACTGGCAAAACCTATCTGGCGGTTGCCTATGCGGCTTCCCTTTTGGAACGCGGCGCAGTCGACAGGATTATTCTGTCCAGGCCGGCGGTCGAGGCTGGCGAACGACTTGGATTCCTGCCGGGCGACATGAAGGACAAGGTCGACCCTTATCTGCGGCCGTTATATGATGCGCTTTACGACATGATTGCCGGCGACAAGGTTGAACGGGCTGTTTCTTCCGGCATTATCGAGATCGCACCACTGGCCTTCATGCGGGGGCGAACGCTTGCCAATGCTGCTGTAATTCTCGATGAAGCCCAGAATTGTACTTCAATGCAGATGAAGATGTTCCTGACCAGGCTCGGAGAAGATTCGCGGATGATCGTTACCGGCGATCCCAGCCAGATAGACCTGCCGCCCGGTCAGAAATCCGGCCTGGTTGAAGCGATGAAACTGCTCAGGGGTATTGAGGGCATTTCAATGATCGAATTCAAGTCTTCCGACGTCGTGAGGCACCGTCTTGTCAGTGATATCGTCAACGCCTACGACTCCGCTGCGAAGAACCGGGTTTCAACCGAGAACAAACGGGATTGAATAGCGGTGGCAAACGTAATTTTGCCGTTGATCGACATTACCGTGGAATGTGATGGCTGGCCGGATGAACAGGCTTTGTATCGCTGGGTTGAGGCGGCAGTTTTAGCCGCGATAAAAGCCGGATCACTAAAGCTGGTTCCGGGCAGCGAATTAAGCATTTTGTTAACCAATGACGCAAGAATGCGGGAATTGAACAACCGATGGCGAAATGTCGACAGACCGACAAATGTTTTGTCGTTTCCCGGCATGGAAATGGCGCCGGACGAAGTCGGCGGGCCTGTTCTGGGGGACATTATATTAGCCTTTGAGACTGTCAAAAAAGAAGCAGAACTGGAAAACAGGCCGC
The DNA here is from genome assembly GCA_039030215.1 of Pseudomonadota bacterium. GTDB lineage: Bacteria > Pseudomonadota > Alphaproteobacteria > Rhizobiales > Rhizobiaceae > BOKV01. Next base: position 487 of record JBCCEP010000111.1, on the reverse strand, counting down.
TTAAGCACCATTTTAGTCATCTGATCATTCATGGATTTTTTCATCTTTTCGGATATGATCATGAAAGTGAAAAAGAAGCAGTTGTAATGGAAGCGCTAGAAAGCAAGGCGTTGGCAAGTTTGGGGATCAGTAACCCATATGCAAATGCCTGAAGCTGCCAGATTATAACTTCATCAATGGGCAAACCGGTTTCAGATGCCGGGCAACAAATGGAAACATGAGCACAAACGATCATAGTCAATCGCCTGAACGCGAAAGCGTACAGAGCGAAGACCCTGAGCCTCCGAGTCCGAGGGACTTCAAGCCAAATGTAAAGCCGGCGGAGGATGGTACCGGAAAACATGCTACCCATCCACTTGTGACCAAATCGGAGGAGACTAATCCTGCTCCGGAGCAAGTAAACGGAACTTCGCGCGGCGGTTGGCTGGCAAAGCTCTTTTCTCCAAGAAAACCGGCTTCAGCAAGCCTGCGGGACGATCTTGCCGAT
>JBCCEP010000110.1:0-10581 GCA_039030215.1 Pseudomonadota bacterium | reverse complement strand
CAGTCGCGTAGCGCCGAGCTGCTTTGAACCAATTCCGAATAGTCTCCGGTTGGTACTTTTTGCATCAGACCGGCGTCCCAGATTTCAACATGTTCACCAATCCAACCGCGATTGCGGATGTTGGCTTCGTCATAGGAATTTCAAATCAACCAATCCAAATCAAATGTGACAGATTTGTTTTCGGGTCCAAACAATATGTCCATCTTCTCGCCGTGCAGGTCTGCTTTGGCGATGTGCGTGTCCCTGGGGATGTCGCGCAATGAAATCAACCTTTGACCATTGCCGGACGAGCGGGTCTCCGGATCACTGGAGTTATCCCGGAGCCAGATTGCATGAAAGCGCATTGACCTTGCCGGCGTTGATAGAGTCATGAACTGCCCGGAGGGGTCTACATTCAGGGAAACCATCGGCTATCTCTCACTACTGTAATTGCGAATCCATAAGCTTTGCTTCTTCGGCGATACATCGCTCAGCGCGTTTATCGTCATTCAAATGATTGGGTTCAGTCAAGCGTAGAATTGAACGCCGATGACCGCTTTGCATATGCTGTAATTCCTCGCCGGTTCTTTCCGGGTAATCGAATAGCGTCATGATGCAGTTGCAAGTAACGCAACGCCGCTGGCGACAATGATCGCAGCGATTACCCGCAGTTTCCACGGACGTTCGCCAAACCAGACGACACCGATGAATGCCGCAATTATTACGCTGGATTCCCGGATAGCGGAGACGGTTCCGAGGGTTGTCAGGCTCTTTGCATAGATTGCCAGACCGTAGGCCAGCCCCGATATCATTCCACCCGCGAGCCCAATCGAATATTGTTTCAGGCTTACGGTAGGAAGGATATTTCGCCGCATGAATATGAAGACGAATCCTGCAATACTTTCCAGCAGGAATAACCAGCCGATATATCCCAAAGGACTTTGTGAGACTCTGACACCCATTCCGTCCACGATTGAGTAGGAAGCGATCGTCACCCCCGTCAAAATTGCCGCGATGAGTGTGGTCAGGCGCATTTTCCGGCTAATGTGTTCCAGAAAAAGCGTACCAATCCCGAATGAGACAAGAAGTATGCCCACCCACGCAATTGGTGGAAGGATTTCGCCGGCAAAGACTTGTGCGCCCAGTGCAACCAAAACCGGTGCGCTGCCACGGGCGATGGGATAGACCTGACTCAAATCTCCAAATCGATATGACCACAGCAAGCAGCCGTAATACATAAAATGAATAATGGTTGAAGCCACCAGAAACGGCCAGGCTTGCTGAGCGGGCGGCATATAGAGAAGCACGATTACAATAGATGGTAAGAGGTGACCCAGGTTTATAAGTCCCATGGTCAAGACACGGTCTGACGATCCCTTGATTATGGCGTTCCAGAATGCATGAAGAAACGCGGCTGACAGGACCAGCAGAATTGCAAACGTGGTTGGAGGCCCCATTCAGAAAATGTCTCTGTTGACGGTCATTTACCTTGGGATACGCGGCTGCTCAGCAAAACGCCATATCTGGCGAGAATTGGATAGGCAAAGCTGATAAATCGGGAATTGATCTCCTTTATCCCCTGGATCGCCTCCAGATGGATGTCGCTAGTGGCGATGCTCAACTCATTTCCTTCCCCCAATCTTTTCATGTGGCGGTCATAGCTGCGCTGTTCCAAACGGCGCATTTTTTCCTTTTCATCAACCAGCTGACGGGCGGATTCGAGGTCTTCAGAAATCAAAACGTTGAGCGCAAGTTGGATGTTGTCCATTACCCTTGCATGAAGATTCAACAGTTCCTTGCGTCCTTTGTCCGAGAACTGCAAACCTTCGCGATGTTTGACCTCGGTAAGTCGCAAAAGGTCCTTGCAAATAATGTCGCCAACCCTTTCAAGGCTGATCGCAAGGTTCGTCAGCTCCATGGTACGTTGGGATTGTTCCGGCGTCAGTTCCTGCTGAATCAGCTTCGCCAGATAGAGTTTGATTTCGGTGTGCGACGTATTGATCGCTTCGTCCATTTCACGAATATGGCGAATTTGTTCCGGCGCTGACCTGTCAAAAATATCCATCAATGGCGCAAACATTGCTTCTACCTGCTCACTCATGCGGAGCAGTTCCCGGGTGGCGCTGGCCAGTGCAAGGCCGGCATTATCCAAAACGCCATAGTCGAGCGCACTTGTCGGTCTGATGATTTCAGGTGCAGGCGTTGCCGGCTCATGAACAATTCGTTTGACCAATCTTGCAAGGGGAACAACAAACGGCAGACAGATAATAACCAGCCCAGTGTTGAACAGGAGATGGAAATTCACCAGCTGCCTTGTGGGGTTCGACCCCAGAATCTCAAATGGCAACAACGAGAAGGCAAGGGCCGCAAGTACGATTAATGCGCCCGCAGTTCTGAATATCAGATTGGCAATCGTAATTCGTCGAGCCCTGACATGCATGTTGCGGGTCAAAGAAACTGCAACAAGACTGCCACCAACATTGGCACCAAGAACAAGTGGCAGGGCTGCCGAAAGAGGCAGGATGTCTTGAGCGCTAAATACCGCAAAGAGCAGAATTGCCGCCACGCTTGAATGGAAAACAAACGTGATCAACGCGCCACCAATAAAGGAAGTGATGAGATCTTCACTTAGATATTGGACAATGATCGGGAAATATCTGCTTTCACGCATTGGTCCGCTGGCTTCGCCGAGCATCGTCAGTGATAGCAGGATGAAACCTATTCCAATGAGAATACGCCCTATTTGCTTGTAAAGGCGTGAATCAAACTTCAGAAATAGTAGTCCACCCACAGATATCAGTACCGGAATCAGCCAGGTCAGATTGAGGCTCAAGAACTGAACTACCAGCGCAGTCCCAAGATCTGCTCCGAGAACGACTGCCAGTGACCCTGTAACACCCATTGCACCGGTCGCCGCAAAACTCGAAACCAGCAATGTGACTGCGGTGGCGCTTTGCAGCAGCACAGCACCAAAAATTCCCGCAAAAACATTCAGAGTTACGCTCCTGCGAGAGCTTTGGAACAGGTCACGTATTGATGGGCCTGCCGCACGTTCAACGCCCGTACGGACCATGCGCGTGGAATACAAGAGAAGTATTATCGCGCTGAGCAATTGCAGCAGGAACGCCAGTATATGCATTTGTCTCCTAACGGGCACACAAGAGTTTTGGCTTGTGGCAACGGTATGTTCCGTTTGGGTACCGCATCAGCCGGCATTAGTTTGAGGGCCAAATTAGACCTGAGAATGCCGTTTTTTGATTTGCCGCCGTATTTTGGAAGAAAAGGCTTGTATTAGTCAAAACGATGGATTTTATCGTTTCATCTATTTAATTTATGATGATAAGGATCATTGATGCGATACGTCCAACTCCGCGCCTTCCATAACGTGGCGATATTTGGCGGGTTTTCACGTGCGGCGGAAGCTCTCCATCTGACACAGCCGGCGATCTCTGATCAGGTCCGCAAACTTGAGACGGAGTATGATCTGCGTCTGTTCAACCGAGACAAGAAGCAGGTCACCCTGACGCCCTCGGGAGAAAAGCTGCTCGAGATTACCAGGCGCATGTTCGAGGTGGAAGATCAGGCGCTTGAACTACTCTCTGAATCGCGAGCGATTAAATCCGGCCGGCTGTCGATTATCGCCGATTCCGCACATCATGTTACCGGAATTCTGGCACGGTTTCGTCAACGTTACCCTCATGTATTTGTTTCCATAAGGGCTGGAAACACGGAATCAGTAGTAAGCAGCCTGAACAGCTATGATGCGGACATTGGCGTGTTGGGGGAGCCACCGGTCGGCGGTGAGTATGAGGTAATTCAGTTGGGCTCAACGCCAATCATTGCGTTTGCTCCTGCTGATAGCAAGTTCGGGAAACTGCAGTCCATGACCATTAAGGAGCTTGCCGAGGCGCCTCTTGTCATGCGGGAACGAGGGTCAAAAACCCGAGCCGATTTCGAGGAATTCGCAAAAGCGAGTGGCCTCGAACTCAACATCAGTATTGAGGCCGAGGGGCGGGAGGCAGTTCGTGAAATTGTTGGCTCCGGTGGTGGTGTCGGGATTGTATCGGAAGGCGAATTCGGAACGGATTCACGATTGGTGAAAATTCGGATCAAAAATGCCAATCTGTCGATGGATGAGGCTTTGATTTGTCTGAAGGAGCGCCAGGAAAGCCGGTTGATCCGGACATTCATGGATGTGGCTCGCCAGACCGGCAGCAGTTCAATCGCCAAATAGCCTCAAGACCGTCAATTGATGGTTCATCAGCTTTGTGGTTCCGACCTGTGGCAACACTGCAGGCAGAAAGCCTTCTATCAATTGAACAAATCCAATTATCATATTTATCGATTTTATTTATGAGCATATAAAAGTCATTCTATCAATCTGTTGGCTTGCTGTCCGGCAATTCGATTTGACGTTTCGTTCGATCAAACTGATAGTCTGCACAAAAACAAAAAAGTCTGTTTGACATAAACCCAGGGAGAAAAACATGATTAGAAACATCCACAAGACGCTGTCCATTGGCGCTGCTTTCTGTGTAGCGGCCTTTGTTGGGGCAAACGCTGCAGAACTGACGGTGTACACGGCTGTGGAGGCTGAAGATCTGGCTCGCTACGCTGCGGAATTCAACAAGGATCATCCCGATATCAAGATCAATTGGGTGCGTGATTCAACCGGAATTGTGACTGCCAAACTGCTGGCCGAGAAAGACAATCCTCAAGCCGATGTCATCTGGGGCCTTGCTGCAACTTCACTGCTGCTCATGAAATCAGAAGATATGCTGGAGCCTTATGCGCCAAAGGGTGTTGAAAATCTGGATCCAAAATTCGTTGACAAGAGTTCTCCGCCAACCTGGACAGGAATGGACGCCTGGGTTGCTTCTGTTTGCTACAACACCGTCGAGGCCGAAAAGGCAGGTTTGAATCCACCTGCAAGTTGGGAAGATTTGACCAAGCCTGAATATAAAGGTCATGTCATCATGCCTAATCCGAATTCATCAGGCACAGGTTTCCTGGACGTTTCAAGCTGGTTGCAGATGTTTGGAGAGGAAAAAGGCTGGGAGTATATGGATGCGTTGCACGACAATATCGCGCGTTACACGCATTCCGGATCAAAACCGTGCAAACTGGCTGCCGCAGGTGAAATTCCAATCGGTATCTCCTTTGCGTTCCGTGGAGCCAAGTCAAAGGCCGATGGTGCGCCGCTTGAGATCATCGTGCCTTCGGAAGGTGTAGGCTGGGACATGGAGGCAACAGCAATTGTTGCCGGCACAGACAATCTTGAAGCAGCACAGACCCTGGTTGACTGGTCAATCACCAAGAAGGCCAATGAAATGTACAATACCGGCTATGCCGTCGTCGCCTATCCCGGCGTCGCCAAACCGGTTGAACATTTTCCGCCAAACCTGCTTGAAAAAATGATCGACAATGATTTCGAATTTGCTGCGAACAACCGCGCCGCAATTTTGAAGGAATGGCAGAGCCGTTACGATTCCAAATCAGAACCGAAGGGTTGAGCTGACAATCCAAAAGGAAATGGCGCTGCAGCAATGCGGCGCCATTTTAAATAGGACAGGCAAACGAACTCCCTTTTGTATTTCTGATTGTGTGATTACAGTCCCGGGAGGCGTGATTGGCATTAAAAGAGGCTGAATTGGCGGTAAGTGAATCCTCTGCAGAAAGACAGGCATTCCTCAAAATTGATGGATTATGGAAGGCATTCGGAAATTTTGTTGCGCTGAAAGACATTTCGCTGGAGATCGAAAAGGGCGAATTCGTTTGTTTCCTGGGGCCGTCGGGATGCGGAAAAACCACATTGCTCAGGGCGATCGCAGGTCTGGATATCCAGACACGTGGTTCGATTGAGCAAGATGGAAAGGATATCTCCGATCTGCCGCCTTCTCAGCGTGATTTCGGTATCGTCTTTCAATCCTATGCGCTTTTCCCAAATCTGACGATTGAGAAGAATATTGCCTTTGGGCTCGAGAACACCGGTGTCTCCAAACAAAAAATCACCGAACGGGTGAATGAATTACTCGATCTGGTCGGACTACCGGATCAGGGCAAGAAATATCCTGCCCAACTATCAGGGGGCCAACAGCAACGCATAGCACTGGCCCGGGCCATCGCATTCGAACCTGGCCTGCTGCTATTGGACGAGCCCTTATCCGCGCTTGATGCGAAAGTCCGCGTGTCCTTGCGACATGAGATAAAGGAATTGCAGCGCAAACTTGGTGTAACGACCATCATGGTGACCCACGACCAGGAGGAGGGGTTGTCAATGGGCGACCGCATTGTGGTCATGAATCATGGTGTCGTTGAGCAGATCGGTACTCCGACGGAAATTTACCGACATCCCGAGAGCCTGTTCGTTGCCGACTTTATTGGCGAGATGAACCAGATCGATGCAAAGGCAAATTCTCCCGAGAGCGTGGTGATTGGAAAGACGACATTCAAATGTGCGAAACACGACCAGCCATCCGGTCAGGCCGTCGTTGCCGCAATTCGGCCGGAAGATATTATTCCTCACGGGGAAGGAGCTCGCTCTCCCGGAGCCAAGGACAACATAAAATCACCGGAGAACACCGTCAGTACGGAAATCCTGGACATGGAATTTCTGGGATCATTTTGGCGTGCAGGACTAAACGGCAAGAAACTCGGTGATCTTCGGTTGATTGCCAATTTTTCCATCAATGCTGTCAGGCGAATGGATCTCAGTGTCGGAAAGAGCATTGAAATTGAAATTCCACCGGAACGGCTGCGCGTTTTCGGTGGTAGTGGACAGGTCGTTCAGGAATGACCGATCTCACCTATTCCGACATACCCGCAGGGAAGAATATCAAGCCGAAACTTGCTTTTGATGACTGGATCATGCGCGCGTTCATCGCGATGATCTCGCTGTATTTGATCATCGCTCTGGCGTTGCCGCTCTATTCCATGTTGTCGAAATCGGTTGCCACCTATCATTTCGATCTTACCCAATTTGAATTCCAGGTAAGCGATGAAGAAGGTAACTTCAGCGGTGATATCACGACTGCGGCTGCCCTGAATGAGAGTGTAGATGCATACGGCCCTGAAGACCTGGCCGCGGGCTCGAATGACCGTCTGAAGGTCACCGCCTTTTTCCCCGATTTTTCGTTTCGTAGCCCCGTTCTCTACAAGATCCGCGGTGTTACCAGTGATGCGGTTTATATTTACGGATCTGAACGCCATACCGGACCGGAGTGGAACGAATATGATTCCAATCAGTTCCGGAAAATCGTTCTACGGCCTGTCGCATCCTTCGGTTTGAGCAACTTCAGCCGATATTTCTCGACACCTTCGCTGGTGCGCTCAATTACCAACTCGCTGGTGATTTCTGCAATCAGCACGATCATCACCGTGTCGTTGGCGTTCTGGTTTGCCTATTCGTTGGCCAGAAGCTGCATGCGCTTCAAGGGATTTTTCAGATTGATTGCGATGGCGCCGATCCTGGTTCCATCGCTCTTGCCGGGCATTGCGCTGGTCTATCTGTTCGGCAATCAGGGCATGCTGAAATCCTTCATGATGGGTGAATCCATTTATGGCCCCATCGGCATCATCATTGGCTCGGTGTTTTTTACATTCCCGCATGCCATGCTGATTATTACAACAGCACTGGCGATATCTGATGCGCGCCTTTATGAGGCTGCGGTTACGTTGCGATCCAGTCCCTGGCGGACATTCTGGACGGTAACAATTCCAGGCGCACGCTATGGACTGATCTCGGCAGCATTCGTGGTCTTCAACCTGGTGATTACCGATTTTGGTTTGCCGAAGGTAATTGGGGGCCAGTTCAACATGCTGGCGGTTGACATCTACAAACAGGTCATTGGCCAGCAAAATTTCGAGATGGGTGCGGTTGTCTCCGTCGTGCTGCTCATTCCCGCTCTTATTGCATTTACGATTGATCGGCTGATTCAGCGCAAACAGGTCGCGTTGTTGTCTGCCCGATCTGTCGTATTCGTACCGAAGGAAAATCCCAAGTTTGATTGGGCGTGCTTTGCCTATTGTTCCCTCATTACGATATTCATCGCTGGTATATTGGGCGTCTGCCAATACGCGGCGCTGATCAAATTCTGGCCCTATGATTTGAGCCTGAGTTTGAAAAACTATGCCTTTGACCTGATGGATGGCGGCGGTTGGGCCGCTTATCGAAATTCCATCAAACTGGCTCTGTTGACGGCGTTCTTCGGCACAATTGTTGTCTTTATCGGCGCCTATATGGTGGAGAAGACCCACGGCTTTCGGACCGGGCGCAATTTGTTTCAGTTCCTTGCCATGCTGCCAATGGCAATTCCGGGCATGGTGTTGGGCCTGGCCTATATTTTCTTCTTCAATAATCCATCAAACCCGCTTCATATCATCTATGCGACGATGGCAATCCTGGTCTTGAGTACAGTCACCCATTTCTACACTGTCTCCCATTTGACGGCGGTCACAGCCCTGAAGCAGATGGACAATGAATTTGAATCCGTCTCGTCCTCGCTCAAACAGCCATTTTACAAGCTATTTGCCCGGGTTACCGTACCTGTATGTTTACCGGCAATCCTGGATATATCGATCTATCTGTTCGTGAATGCGATGACCACGGTGTCGGCCGTCGTGTTCCTTTATTCGACCGGAACGGCTCTTGCCTCCATTGCTGTGCTAAATATGGATGATGCCGGCGACATTGCTCCTGCTGCCGCCATGGGAATGATGATTTTTTATACCAATGTTGCGGCCCGAACGGTCCACGCTGCCTTGTCCAGGATGCTGGTCAAACGCACACAGGCCTGGCGAAGCAGATAGGCTGATTGTGGCGTGAAGGCTTGATGCAGGCTTTGATACCAATAGCGAAATCGCTCAAATGAAGCTGACTTGAAGCGCGCCTGGACTGTCTTATCCCGGATTTCAAGATCAGCTTGGCCGGCGGTATTCGATCGAAACCTGTCGGTAATCGGGTCGAACTGCTAGAATGCAATGAATAGCCAAGCACTCTGAAAAGGAGCATGGTCATGGAAACATCAATTTTCATTGCCCGGCTTATTGCACCGGTGATGGTCGCTGCCGGGGCGGCAGTGCTCATCAATCCCAAGTTTCTGAACGATGTCGCCAAGGATATCATAGACAATCGTGGGCTGCTGTTCATGGCCGGTATCATGGCCTTGGTGACCGGCGTTGCCATTGTCAACGTCCACAATGTGTGGGTGGCCGGATGGCCGGTCATCATTACCATCTTTGGCTGGCTCGCCATTGTTGGGGGAGTTGTCCGTATTGTGTTTCCAGATTTGGCTATCGCCATGGCAGAGAAGATGCTCACCAATGAGCCGCTGACGCGAATTATCGCGGTGGGGGTTACTCTTTTTGGCCTGTGGTTCGGGTGGGTCGCGTATTTCTGAGGTGCCAAGACTGAGGTTCGATCAAGTAGGGTGACGAGCAAGAATTTGGCGAGGAAATCACTCCAGAAGCCGAGCCCTTGCTCGAAATGAAACAACCGGATTGGTCGCAGGACATTTATGACATCTGTTGGGCGATTTATTGATTAACTCGCATCAACCTCGGGAATTTCTGTGATGACCACTTCGCAGCGTACAAGTCCTCCGTCTTCAGAAAGTTGCTGGTTCAGCAATCGCCAAAATTTGTCTACTTGTTGGGCATTTACGGGCTTTTTCGGATTGACATAGATGACGGCAAACCGGGTCCGGCCGGCCTGTTGCACGGCCGCTCTCAAGAACCTGTAGCCATGTTCCCCGGCAAGTTCCTTGGCGCGGCGCGAAATCGCCAGATGAACGGCCGCCGGTGCGCTTGCTCCGGCGAGTTCCGCCAGCGCGCTGCGAAACAAGCCCAACGGTTGCCAGATGATTACAACCACCATGATCAATACAACAATTGCATCGCCAATTGGTACGATTGGCGCGAGCGGCGTGTCTTGAAGAATGGGCAGGGACATCAGGGCGATACCGGTGCCGGCGCTGATTGCCGCATCGACCAATGCAGCTTTCGCTTCGGCCCGCAGGATCGTGCTCGTCTTTCCGCTTTTGGCATAAGCACGCCGGTGATATAGCGCCAGACCGAGACAGATTATCACCATGCCAACGGCGTAGATGAGGATAGGTCCAAACACCAGTTCCGGGACGCTGCCACCGGTCAGGTAAGTGAAGATCTTGTTTGCGCTGGCTAGTGCCGCAAACAACAATATGCCCAGCAGCACCAGGCTCCTGAACGTCACGTAAATCGATTCTTCGAACGCATAACCCCAGGGCCGGGAACGGTCCGGCGGCTGGTTGACCCGTTTGGCGACACGAATGGCGATTATTGCCGAGATAACGTTGACCGCAGAATACAGGCCATCAACCAGTATCGCATCTGAGTGAGACAGAAGCGCGGCCACAATACCGGCAAATGCCATGAACAAATTTGCCCATTTGTTTAATTTGAGCGCGCGTATCTCAATTTCATTCTTGGACATTCAATTGGCCTATATTTACCGTTATCACACGACATCAAATGTGAGTTTCCGGTGTATTGCAATCGAAGCTTGTTCATGCACCGTGCTAAGTTATGCTCAATTGTTCTTACTACACTGAAATCTGGAGGAACTTT